>JBAXHK010000252.1:0-3181 GCA_037138935.1 Actinomycetes bacterium | reverse complement strand
GCCACCGGTGTCAGAGCTGCCGCAATAACAAAGATGAGAACTGCTGCGATTGACCGAACGCCCGAGCGCTTCTGGGGCAGCTTCACGTCACTCATAACTCTCCTGAAGGTCAAGTTCGCCAGACTTATGCCGTCTCACGAATCAGTTTGTGATGGGAGCCTATTGCTCTTGCCCCGCTGGTACCAAGCGGCTGTGGAAATAAGTAAGACACCAACCCCGGCATAAGCCCACGGAGCTTGTCCACTATTAGGCGAAATAAAGGCCATCAAGGTGATTCCGAACACCAGGGCTACGTTCACAATCATGTCAAAAAGGGCGAATACCCGGCCCAGGTGGTCATCGGGGATGTGCCGCTGGATCAAGGTGTCGGAGCAGACTTTCACCGACTGCCCGGCGAATCCCATCGAGAGCGCACCGCCAAGGAGAGCGGCAAATACTGGGGTCATAGCGCCGATAAAGATGAGCCCGGCGCCCAGGGTGCCAGCCTGCAGGAGCGCGAAACCAGACCAGCGGACGGCGCCGAATCGGCGGGTTGCCCCTGGGGTTAGCACCGCACCAATGAGGGCACCGATGGCTGCGGCAGCGGTGATGATCGCGAATTGGCCGAGCGCCGAATCAGCCTGCACCGTTTCATTGAAAGTCTCACGCACGAGCAATAAGGCACCTGCGGTTAGTACACCGAATGCAATGCGGTGCATACCAACAACGGTGATTGCTCGTCGAGGGATGCGGTTTCGGCCGAGCACCCTTAATCCGTCAACTAATCCGGACACCACACCACGAATGGAGTCAGCGGGCTTCTCGCCACTCGGCCCCAGGGTGTCCTTGCCGATTCGCAATGCCAGAACTCCTGCCAGAGCAAAACCAATTGCGGCCAAAATGAGGATGACTTCACTCCCGAAGTCTCCCCCGCCGACAACACTTCGAACGGTGACTCCGACAAGTGCACCGATTGCCGCTGCGATTGTCCCTGATGTTGGTGTCAAAGCATTTGCGGTTACAAGATCTCGACCATCAACTACGTGAGGCAAGGACGCAGATAAGCCGGCAAGGACGAAACGCCCGACACCAAGCACGGTCAGTACCGCCACGCCGAGACCAAGCCCGTCGTTTCCGGCAAGAACGAAGGCAACTATGGGCAAGGTGACCAAAGCTTTTAGCAAGTTCGCTCGCACAAGCACATTGCGCCTACGCCAACGATCCAAGAACACCCCTGCAAAGGGGCCAATGACGGAGTAGGGCAGGTAAAGGATCGCGAAGGCCGCCGCAACTTTTACCGCATCGGGTTGGCGCTCGGGGGAGAAAAGCACGAAGGTTGCAAGTGCCGCCTGCAGCAACCCGTCAGAGAACTGCCCGACTAGGCGAACTGACCAGAGTTTTCGAAAGTCGGGTCGAGCTAGTACCTCTCTAAGGGCTGGGAGCGCGACCACAAATGTGACGTTACAGGTTGGCGACCAACTCCCTCTTTGACGGGGTACGATGCAGCCACAGTTATCGGTTCGCTGATCAGGCCATCAAACCCAAGGAGCTATCACGTGCATTTTCTAATCGGAATTGTTGTCTTCGTGGCGCTGACAGCCGGCGCCATCGCACTGGGAGTTAAGTTCTTCGACACCTCAGTCAGCGAGCAAGAACACGACAAAAAATGGTAGCTCCTGCTTAACGCTTTTGATCCCCGATAAATTCGCTAGCCGGTCCGCGCTGAAATTACCGCTCGATAACTCCGGTAATGAAGTCCTCAACGGCCTGCTTGGCCTCGCTGTCGTTGTACTGAATCGGCGGGGACTTCATGAAGTACGAGGAGGCGGACAGGATAGGGCCACCGATTCCGCGGTCCATGGCGATCTTGGCGGCGCGCACCGCATCGATGATTACACCGGCACTGTTGGGCGAATCCCAGACCTCGAGCTTGTACTCCAAGTTCAGCGGCACATTACCAAAGGCCCGTCCCTCAAGCCGGACGAATGCCCACTTGCGGTCATCCAGCCAAGCGATGTAATCAGATGGGCCGATGTGTACGTTTCGCGCCCCGAGGTCGTGGCCAACCTGTGAGGTGACAGATTGGGTCTTGGAAATCTTTGTCGACTCTAGGCGATCGCGCTCGAGCATGTTCATGAAGTCCATGTTGCCGCCAACATTAAGTTGGTAGGTGCGATCAAGAATTACTCCACGATCTTCAAATAACTTCGCCATTACGCGGTGCGTGATTGTTGCGCCAACCTGACTCTTAATGTCATCACCAACAATTGGTAGCCCGGCATCTTCAAACTTTTTTGCCCACTCGGGGGTTCCGGCAATGAAAACTGGAAGTGCATTAACGAAACCGCAACCTGCATCGATTGCACACTGGGCGTAGTACTTGGCCGCTGCATCAGAACCAACCGGCAGGTAGCAAACCACTATGTCAACACGCGCTGCCTTTAATTCCGCAACGACATCTACCGGTTCAGCATCTGACTCGGTGATCATTTCGCGGTAGTACTTGCCAAGACCGTCGAGCGTGTGGCCCCGCTGCACGGTTACCCCTGATGGCGGTACGTCGCAAATCTTGATGGTGTTGTTCTCGGATGCGCCAATCGCATCAGCCAGATCAAGCCCGACCTTCTTGGAGTCAACGTCGAAGGCAGCAACAAATTCAACATCGCGAACGTGGTACGGCCCAAACTGCACGTGCATCAAACCCGGGACCACCTCGGCAGGGTCGGCATCCTTGTAGAACACCACACCTTGTACGAGCGATGAGGCGCAGTTACCGACACCGACAACTGCGACACGGATTGAACTCATTTCCTACTCCTCTTTACCTGTGGGGGATTTGCTAGTTCTGGTTTCGGCACATTTCTTTCAGCAAGAATCAAACTATTTAGCCAACTGACTTCGCGTTCTGCTCCTTCTACCCCATGCTCTTGCATTTGCAGCAGAAAGGTGTCCATTCGATCGCGGCCACGCTTCATCGACTCACGCATTACCGCAAGTCTTTCTTCCATTCGCGATCTGCGACCCTCAAGTATGCGCAGCCGAACGCTGGCTTCTGTTCGCGAAAAGAACGCGAGCCGTGTCGCGAAGCTTTCGTCATCCCAAGCGTCAGAGCCTGGCTGGTTTGCCCATTCGAGGAAGACGTCCTTGACATCACCGGTCAGTGCATAAACCACCCGGGCACGTTTGGTGGTGGGGCCATCCA
>JBAXHK010000251.1:0-3191 GCA_037138935.1 Actinomycetes bacterium | reverse complement strand
CAGATCAGATGGGGTCATTACCGCCGGGGGCATTTGCGGCGTTCAAGCCAACGCAGGTTGATGCGATGAAGCCGGCTGCATTTAGCGGCATGAATCAAGAGCAGTTGGGTGCGATGCCGCCTGGTGCTTTCAGGGGGATGGATAACAAGCAGTTTGGTCAGTTGTCACCAGATGCGATGAGGGGGTTTAGCTCGCAGCAGTTTGGTCAGTTGTCACCAGATGCGATGAAGGGGTTCAATGCGGGCCAAATGGGTGCGCTGTCGCCGGAGACTTTTGCCGGGATGAAAGCAACTCAGATGGATGCGATGCCACCGGGGGCCATGAACGGAATGACACCGGAGCAGTTGGCGTCAATCTTGCCGGCCGCATTCAAGGCCATGGATCCCAAGCAAGTTGGTGCGTTGTCACCAGCAGCTGTGGGGGCCATGGAACCGGGTCAAATAGGTAAGTTGCCTCCTGCGGCAATTGGTGGGTTGAAAGCGCCACAGGTTGAACAGATGCCAACCGAGACCTTTGACGCCATGAAGACAACCCAGCTGAAGGCTCTAAAGCCGGCGGCAGCTCCGGGTTGTACTGATGAACAGTTGGCGGGTTTGACGCCGACCGAGGCTAAGGCTTTATCACCAGCCTTCACCAAGGCCTTGGATGCTGAACAAAAGCAGGCTTTGGCCACCTAATGTAGGGAGTCAATTAGCTGCCAAGCGGCCTCGAGCATCATGGATGTTCGGGGCCGCTGCTTTATCTTGGGTTCATAGCTGGGTTACGCCAAGAGGGCGTCGAGCACTTCGGCCACCCCGATGCCCGGGGTCGCACTTGTCACCGTATCGGCCGCTGCCAGGACGGCATCTGAAGCAGACCCCATAGCCACGCCAACACCGGCCCACCTGAGCATTTCAATGTCATTTACGAAATCACCGATGGCCAGGGTTTTGGCGGGGTTGATGTCAAGGCGGGTGCACAGGTTGGCAAGCATGGTCGCCTTATTAACTCCAACGGGGCCGATATCCATCCAGGCGAGATCACCGATACCGAAGATCACGCTATGTAAACCCATCTGCTTGACTATCTCGCCGAAGCCATCTTCGCGGTGGTCTTCACTGCGTACCACGAGTCGGACCACCGGGTGCACGGTGAGGTGTTCAAAGGAGACCTCGCGGATCGACATGCCAAGGGCATCGGCACCAAAAGTTTTTGTGGTTAGAAAGATGCCATGGGCATCTTCGACGGCATAGATGGCATCGGGTAGTTGCTGGATCAGTTGGTCAAGTACTGGCTTTGGGTCAAAAGTGATGGCATCGATTACGGTTTCGGGTTCAATTGTTGCCAGCACCGCGCCGTTACTGCATACGGCCCAACCGTCAAGGCCGAGGGCCCGACCGACCGGTGCGGTGGTTGACAGTGAGCGCCCGGTGGCCAGCACCACCTGCACCCCGGCTGCTCGAATGGATGCGACGGCCTCGACCACCCGCGCACCGACGCTTCCTTGGTGCTCGGTGAGAGTGTCGTCGATATCAAGGGCAATTAATTCTGGGAAAAAATCGTCCGGCAAGGTCAGCTGTGACATTTTGGTCATGCTAGGCCTTCGGAGTGAACACTTGCTGACCAGCAAGGAAAGGTTGCAGGGCGGAAGGGATGCTAACAGAGCCGTCAGCTTGTTGATGGTTCTCGAAGATCGACACGATAATTCTCGGCATCGCGCAGAGCGTGCCGTTCAAGGTCGCCAATGGGCGCACTTCTTTACCATCGCGCATGCGGATCTTTAAACGTCGCGCTTGGAACTCGGTGGTATTTGAAGTGCTGGTTACTTCGCGGTAGGTGCCTTGGGTCGGTATCCACGCCTCAATATCGAACTTACGTGCAGCGCTGGAGCCGAGGTCACCGGTGGCAACATCGATAACACGATAAGGGATTTCCAGGGCGTCCATGAAGTCCTTTTCCCACTGCAAGAGCCGCTGATGTTCGGCCTCGGCATCTTCTGGAGTGGTGAAAACGAACATCTCGACTTTGTCGAATTGGTGAACGCGAATGATGCCGCGGGTGTCTTTGCCGTAGGAGCCAGCCTCCCGGCGAAAGCAGGTAGACCAGCCGGCATAGCGGAGGGGTAGTTGGTCAGCGTCAATTATTTCATCGCCGTGGAATGCAGCTAGGGCTACTTCCGAGGTGCCGACGAGATACATGTCGTCACTTTCAATGCGGTAGACATTCTCGGCCGCTTGGCCCAAGAACCCGGTACCTTCCATCGCACTTGGGAGCACCATGGTTGGCGTTATCACCGGGATGAGCCCATTGCCCATCGCCTGCTGCATGGCCAGATTTAGAAGTGCGAACTCCAATTGGGCACCGACACCGACGAGATAAAAGAAACGGGCACCTGAAACTTTTGCGCCACGACCCGTGTCGATGGCACCTAGAAGCTCACCAATATCGATGTGGTCTTTAGGTTCGAACCCTTCAGCGACGAAATCCCGGGGGGTGCCGACCTGTTCGAGTACTTTGAAGTCGGCTTCGCCTCCAACCGGTGAATTCAAGTTGACCAAGTTACTTAATTGCAAAATCAGCTGGTCGGCAGCCGCGTTGGCCGCATTTAAGTTGGCCTCAGCCGCCTTCACCTGATCGGCAAGGGCTCCGGCATTGGCCATGAGGGCGTCCACTTCGCCTTGGGCAGCGGCTTTGGCAGTTGCGTCAGCGGCCTTCTTGAGGGCACCTTGCAGGGGTCCAATAGCTTTGCTAAGTGCATTTTGCCGCCCCCGTAGATCCTCAAACTCCTGCTGGGCCAAGCGCCGGGACACATCAGCGGCCACTAAATCGTCAACCAAGCCCACGTTTTCACCGCGGCGGCGCTGGGATTCGCGAATCCGCTCAGGATCGGTGCGCAGGATCAGGGGGTCAATCACGGCCTAACGGTACCCGCCTCGGTGGGCCAAGCGGTAACCCTGGTCGCGGTGTGCATTTTCGTATGGCACACTTCTGTCTCTTTGCAAATCTATTAGCTAGCGGCCATAACCGGATCGCGGGTGTTCGAAGGAGAAAGGCGGTCGGATGGACTACAACTGGCTCACGCCAAAGGCGCAGGCGCGCCTGGCAGGGGAAAAGGGATGGGGCGCGTTTGTTATTGAGCCGATCAGCAAGGGCGAGACCGTCGCCGCATTTGGTGGCTGGATAGTTTCCCGCGACCTGCTCTCCACGATGAG
>JBAXHK010000250.1:0-3199 GCA_037138935.1 Actinomycetes bacterium | reverse complement strand
ACTCACGCGCCAGAGCCCGTACCGGCTCGACGGTATCGAGCACCAGATCCACCTTGCCTGGCATATCAGCAAGATCGGCCATCACCGCACTAATTTCGGCCGCGGGTAGCACATCGCGAACCTGTGCGAGATAAAGCCCGACCAGATATGCGGCAATAATCTGTGTCAAGAAAGCCTTTGTCGATGCAACCGCAATTTCAGGGCCAGCGTAGGTGTAGACAACCGCGTCGGACTCGCGCGGAATTGTTGATCCGACGGTATTGCAAATAGCAAGTGTTTTCGCCCCCTGCTCTTTAGCGTGACGCAGCGCCATCAAGGTGTCCATGGTCTCACCGGATTGCGAAATTGCGATAACTAAGGACCGCTCATTGACAATTGGGTCGCGATACCTAAACTCGCTGGCCAACTCCATCTCTACAGGTATCCGGGTCCAATTTTCAATCGCGTACTTGGCGACCATTCCAGCGTGCGCAGCGGTCCCGCATGCCACCACGATTACTTTGTCGATGTCGCGAAGCACTTGATCCTCTAAGCCCATCTCATCAAGTTGAATTCGCCCATCGCTGCCAACGCGACCCAGTAGTGCATCAGCGACCGCTTTCGGCTGCTCGGAAATCTCCTTGAGCATGAAAAGATCGTGACCACCTTTTTCAACGGCCGATGCATCCCAATCCACGGTGAATGGGCGCGCCTGGACGGCTGCTCCGTCAAAATCCATTACTTGAACAGCTTCGGCTGTTAGGACCACAATCTGGTCTTGCCCAAGTTCAAGGGCATCGCGAGTGTGATCAACGAAAGCGGAAACATCCGAGGCCAGGAAGTTTTCCCCGACACCAACACCGACGACCAATGGTGAATTTCTCCGCGCTCCCACCACTAGGCCCGGTTTCCGCGGATCAATAGCCACCAAGGTGAACGCGCCTTCCAGTCGCCCACACACTCTGCGCATAGCTTCGACTAGGTCATCGCCAGAGTCCGGCAAAGTCTTCGCGATTAGGTGAGCCACCACTTCGGTATCGGTCTCCGAAGTCAAGGTGACACCAGCGGCGACTAGTTCTCCTCGCAGTTCAGCAAAGTTTTCGATGATGCCGTTGTGGATTACGGCCACGGTGCCGTCTTCGCTCACATGGGGGTGCGCATTTGAATCGGTCGGGCCACCGTGGGTTGCCCACCGAGTGTGTCCGATGCCGGTGGTCGAATCTGGAAGTGGGTCCGAGCCCAATAAAGTTTCTAGGTTGACTAATTTTCCGGCCTTCTTGCGAATTTCTAGGCACCCGGCGGAGATAACCGCGATCCCAGCGGAGTCGTAACCCCGATACTCCATTCGACGCAGGCCGGCCACCACGACTTCAAGTGCCTGCTTCTTGCCGACATACCCAACAATCCCGCACATAGGTGCCAGAGTAGAGGGTGCTCACTTTGCGCCTGGCGTGCCCGACCGACCTAGCGGGCGCGGCTATCGCCGTTTTGGAGGCTGACCCGGCCGTCAGCAGTTTGACTATCTGGCGGGGGGCTAGCGCCAAACCGGTCGGTGACGTGATCTGGGCTGATATTCCTCGGGAGTCCGCGAATGATTTGGTGGCGAAACTGACCGAAATCGGAGTCCAGGAGTTGGGCACCATCCAGTTAGTACCAGTAACGACCTGGATTTCCAGGGGTGGACTTGAAGCTGAACGCGCAGCACCGGGTAGTAGTTCAGATGCCGTTGTTTGGGCTGAAGTAATCGAAAGAGCCTACGACGACACCCAATTAACCTGGACCTATCTCACCTTCATGACCCTCGCTACCCTATTGGCCGCAATCGCCATCGTTACCGACTCGGTGGTACTCGTGATCGGTGCCATGGTGCTTGGCCCTGAATTCACCGCAATTGCCGCACTGGGATTAGCTCTCATCAAACGCCGCCCGAAGTTACTGCGTCAGGCACTTCGCACCCTAATTATTGGGTTTGCAGTTTCGATTGTGGTAGTGGCCCTACTGGCTCTAGCTGCTCGAGAATTTGGCTTCATTACCGAACTGGATGTACTTAAACCCCGGCCCGGCACCGCATTCATCTACAGCCCGAACTGGTGGTCATTCTTGGTTGCCATTGTCGCTGGTGCGGCTGGCGTGCTGTCTTTAACCTCCTCGCGTACCAGCGGACTGGTTGGCGTATTCATTTCGGTTACGACAATCCCGGCCTCGGGCAATATCGCGATCGCGGCCGTTTTCGGTCTCTGGCCTGAAGTTATTGGCAGCGCCGCACAACTTGGTATCAATATTGCCGGGATGGCTCTTGCCGGATGGCTGACCTTGCTGTTTCAGCAAGTTGTGTGGTCTCGAGTTAATGCGCCGCTAGCGAAGCGCGCACGACCACCGCAATCGACTCACTAATTATCTCGGCCTCACCCAAACTTGGAGCCTCAACCATTACCCGGATAACCGGTTCGGTGCCTGATGGCCGCAGCAATACGCGACCCCTATCGCCCAATGCACTCGCGGCTTGAGCCACTGCTTCGTCCACCGCAATGCAGCCTTCCAGTCGGGTGCGGTCGACGCCTTCGACATTGATCAGCACCTGCGGGAGTTTGGTTACCGCTGTAGCAAGTTGCCCGAGTGACCTACCGGTCTGTGCCACCCGAGCAAGTAAATGCAGGGCAGTAAGAAGTCCGTCGCCGGTAGTTGCAAAGCCACTCATCACTATGTGGCCACTTTGCTCGCCGCCAAGAACGAAACCGTTCGCCCGCATCTCCTCCAGCACATAGCGATCACCGACTCCGGTTTCAACCACCGAAATATTTGCCTCGCGCATAGCGATTTTAAAACCTAGATTGGCCATGACGGTCGAAACGACGGTGTTCTCGACCAGCCGACCGGCGTCGCGCATGGACATCGCGAGAATGGCCAGGATGTGATCTCCGTCGACAATCTGGCCAAGTTCGTCAATGGCCAAGCAGCGATCAGCGTCACCATCATGTGCGATACCAGCGTCAGCGCCATGCTCGAGCACTGCCGCTGCCAGGTCTTCGAGGTGGGTGCTGCCGCAGCCGTCATTGATATTGATCCCATCAGGTGATGCGTGGATTGCGATCACTTCGGCCCCGGCACTTCTCAAGACCTCGGGGGCGATGACTGATGCAGCTCCGTTGGCGCAGTCAACAACAATCTTCAACCCGGCTAGATTATTGGGAAGACTGCCGAGTAGATGCTTCTCGTATGC
>JBAXHK010000249.1:0-3233 GCA_037138935.1 Actinomycetes bacterium | reverse complement strand
ATTGCGGCAGAACTGCGGCAAACCGGGCTCGCGGGTCCTTACGTCCGCATGATTCCCTCACAAAATGTGCGCCCGGAGGGACTCGAACCCCCAACCGACAGGGTAGAAACCTGTTGCTCTATCCATTGAGCTACGGGCGCATTGGTACACCACTTAGGTGCACATCATTGCGGTTTGCCGCGGCGTGGGGCAACGCGGGTGCACCAATCGGTCGGGTGCTGCGGTGCTGCGGTGCTGCGGTGCTGCGGTGCTGCGGTGCTGCGGTGCTGTGTCACGATGGATGGCATGCACCGCTCTGAGCGGGTGCCCCTACTGGCCCAATTGGCCGAACTGGTCGGCAAGTACCTGGACGAGCTCAATTCTCAGGTCCAGCAGTTTTCCTAGGGTGGTAATACTTTCGGAGTGAAGTTGCTTCACAGTTGCACAGCGTTTTGCATCAGGCAATTTTGTGTATCCACAAGTGATGTCAACTAGTCATCTCATCCACAGTCTTTTCTAGGCCCTTCCCAACGCTGGTGAACTACACCACCTTTGGTTCATCGAAGAGCAGCTTCGAGGGAAGAATTAAAGAATGAAGGAGAGATCGATGAATGACATCACCATGACAGTTGTTGGCAATGTAGTTCGCGACGTAGAACTGCGCTTTACCACCGGGGGAGACCCGGTGGCATCATTTCGGGTGGCGACAACATCACGCCGGTTCGATCGCACCAGTGAGCGGTGGGTTGATGGCGATACCCACTACTTCACGGTTACCTGCTGGCGTGCCATGGCTCACAACGTCTTTGAGTCAATCGAAAAGGGAATGCCCGTTGTGGTGACCGGGCGGCTACGCAGCCGCGAGGTTGACCGGCCGTGCGGGGAACAAAAGCACGTCGTGCGCTATCACGATATTGAAGCATTAGCCGTTGGCCCAGATCTGGCCCGCGGGGTTGCCAAATTTAGTCGGGTTAAGCGTGATGCGGTTGTTGAGAGCGAGGCACGGGCGTTGGCCGATGCTGCAGGGGCCGAGGCCGAACTCGCGGCCGACGAAGTCGTCGACCTCCAGACCGGTGAGATCACCAAGGTGGTTGCCGCTTGATGGCCGGCTGGGCCGGAGGCTGATTGGGGCCCGGCTATTTGGGCGCGAAGTGAGCCAATTACCAGTTCAGGGGGGATTGCTTGCATAATGTAAGCATGCCAAATATTTTGATTAGAAGTGTCCCCGAGCAGGTCCACTCGCGCCTTGCGGCCCGAGCCAAGGCCGCTGGCCTTTCCTTGCAGCAATTTTGCCTCGCAGAACTCGAGCGGTTGGCCAGTGCTAGGACCGCCGAAGAGGCGGTCCAACACATCCGCACGGGCTTAAACGACTACCTCGAGGCGGGATTTGAGCCTATTGGCCCAAATGATGCGGTAGCGGCCATCCGCGAGATGCGTGACGAACTGCCCGATGAGTGAAGAGATCGCCCTGGATGCCTCGGCCTATCTGAATGCGCTCTTCGATACATCCGCTCGCGGTGAAGTGATTCGCGGCCGACTTAGCCGGGCTACGCGGTGGTTAGTCCCGGAGTTTTTCGACCTCGAATGCTTGAACTACTGCCGAAAGTCCGAGCCAGGGCCGAATAGGGAAGCAAAGATCGACTTAGTGGCCAGAGGCTTACCAAACACCTTAATCGACCGGGTGGAGACCTATGAGTTCCTACCCAGGATCATTCAACTCCTTCCCAACGTCACCGCCTTCGCTGCCGCCTATGTCGTGACAGCTGAGGCCTATCAAATTCCGCTCATCACGAGCGATCATCGGCTGAGTCTGACACCCGGCCCACGCTGTGATTTCGTGGTCTTCTAGTCAATAGCTCGGAGAATGACTCGTGACCGGAGCCGATAGTGCACAGCGGTAGGCTCATGCACTATGGCTGAGTTCATCTACACCCTCTATAAGGCACGTAAAGCCCACGGCGACAAGGTCGTCCTCGACGATGTCACTTTGTCCTTTCTCCCCGGCGCCAAAATCGGGGTGGTGGGGCCAAATGGCGCCGGTAAGTCGTCACTGCTGAAAATCATGTCTGGGATTGACGACGTCTCCAATGGCGAGGCGAAACTGATGGACGGCTTCACCGTCGGCTTCCTGCAGCAAGAGCCCAAGCTTGATGAGACCAAGACGGTTTTAGAAAACGTCGAAGATGGTGTCGCCGAGAGCAAAGGCATGATTAACCGCTTCAACGAGATCTCAGCTGAACTAGCCAACCCGGATGCCGACTACGACACCCTGCTGGCCGAAATGGGCAAATTGCAGGAGGTCATCGATCACCGGGGTGCTTGGGATCTCGATGCACAACTTGAGCAGGCGATGGATGCGCTGCGGTGCCCGCCACCGGATGCCGATGTCAGCGTTTTGTCCGGTGGTGAAAAACGCCGAGTTGCCCTATGCCAGCTGCTACTGCGGCAGCCGGATTTGCTGCTCCTGGATGAGCCGACCAACCACCTTGACGCGGAAAGTGTGCAGTGGCTTGAGCAACACCTCGAGAAGTATCCGGGCACGGTGATAGCGATCACCCATGATCGTTACTTCCTTGACAATGTGGCCCAGTGGATCCTTGAACTCGATCGTGGCCATGCCTATCCGTATGAAGGTAACTACTCGACATACCTTGAGACCAAATCAACCCGGCTAAAAATTGAAGGCCAAAAGGACGTCAAGTTACAAAAGCGCTTGACCGACGAACTCGAGTGGGTGCGCTCGAACGCGAAGGCTCGGCAAACCAAGAGCCGGGCCCGCCTTGACCGATACGAAGAAATGGCGGCAGCGGCTGACAAAACCCGCAAGTTCGACATGGAAGAAATCCAGATCCCACCGGGCCCGCGCCTTGGAAGTTTGGTCGTTGAAGCCAAGGGGCTAACCAAGGGTTTCGGTGACCGGCTCCTACTCGATGATCTCTCGTTCACGCTGCCGCGTAACGGGATAGTTGGAGTCATCGGCCCCAATGGTGTTGGTAAAACCACCCTTTTCAAGATGATTGTTGCGGCAACCGAGGGCGAAGTTGTGGATAAGGACGACCTACCCACCTCTGGTGATATCCGCATCGGTGACACCGTCAAACTTTCCTATGTCGATCAGTCGCGATCAGGTCTTGACCCAACAAAGAATGTTTGGGAGGTGGTTTCTGATGGCCTCGACTGGATCAAGGTTGGTAACGTTGAGATGCCCTCGCGCGCCTATGTATCTGTCTTCGGATTCAAGGGGCCAGACCAGC
>JBAXHK010000248.1:0-3245 GCA_037138935.1 Actinomycetes bacterium | reverse complement strand
TGAATTTGTCGAACCCTACGGACGCTACAAAGCCAAAATCTCACTCGCCTATCTCGATTCGCTCCCGGCTAATCCAAATGCCAAGTTGATCTTGGTGACCGCGATCAGTCCTACCCCAGCGGGTGAAGGCAAAACGACAACCAGTGTTGGTCTTGGCGATGGCTTGAGGGCGATCGGCAAGCGCGCGATGATCTGCCTACGTGAACCATCCTTGGGCCCGGTCTTTGGGATGAAGGGCGGTGCCGCCGGCGGTGGGTACGCACAGATCGTGCCGATGGAAGATATCAATTTGCATTTCACCGGAGACTTCAACGCCATCGCATTAGCGCACAACCTGCTTTCCGCCCTCATCGATAACCACATACACCACGGCAATGCCCTCGACATCGATACGCGGCGGGTGGCCTGGAAACGGGTCATCGACATGAACGATCGAGCACTTCGTGATATCACCATCGCTCTCGGTGGGCCGCCGAATGGGTTCCCGCGCTCCGACGGATTCGACATCGTCGTTGCCTCAGAAATCATGGCGATCTTCTGCCTATCGACCTCACTTGAAGATTTACGCCGGCGCATTGGCAATATCGTCATCGGCTACAACCGTGCGAAGGAACCAATACTGGCTTCGCAATTGAATGCACCCGGGGCGATGACGGTGCTCCTTAAGGACGCATTCCAGCCCAATCTCGTGCAGACCCTCGAGAACACCCCGGCATTTGTGCACGGTGGCCCTTTCGCCAACATCGCCCATGGGTGCAACAGTGTCGTGGCCACAGCCTCGGCGATGAAGTTGGCCGACTACGTAGTGACCGAAGCCGGGTTTGGCGCTGATCTTGGAGCCGAAAAATTCGTTGACATTAAGTGCCGCAAGTCTGGCCTACGACCGTCGGCCGCCGTCATCGTCGCCACCGTCAGGGCAATTAAGTACCACGGTGGTGCTGACATGAAGACCATTACTGATGAAAATCTACCGGCACTCGAAGCCGGCCTCGTGAATCTGCAACGTCATATCAACAACGTGCAAGAGGTTTATGGCATCCCATGTGTTGTCTCGATCAACCAGTTTGACGCTGATACCGAAGCCGAGATAGCCGTACTTCGCGCGGGCGTGTCGGCAATGGGCGCAGCCGTTGTTCTTGCATCACATTGGGCCAATGGCGGCAAGGGCGCTGCCGAACTCGCGCAGGTAGTCGTCGACTTGTGCGAGCAACCGCCAAAGTTGAATTTCGTCTATGAGGACTCCGCAACCCTTTGGGAGAAGGTAACCGCTATTGCCACGCGCATTTACGGCGCCACCGAAGTCACCGCCGATGCGAAAGTTAGGGCTCAAATTGCCGCCCTGCAGACCGCCGGCTACGGCCACTTCCCGGTTTGTGTGGCCAAGACCCAGTACTCATTCTCGACCGACCCGAGCCTTCGCGGGGCACCATCGGACCATCAACTAAATATTCGCGAGGTACGCCTATCTGCTGGCGCGGAGTTCATCGTGATGGTCTGCGGCGACGTCATGACGATGCCTGGTTTGCCAAAAGTGCCATCCAGTGAGCGTATCGATCTGGTCGACGGCAAAATCGTCGGCTTGTTCTAAATCCTCCCGGGCAGCCACCGTGCACAAAGTTGTCTAGAGTCTGATTATGACCTCGTTACCCGCCCGCGCTCAGGTAGTCATCATCGGCGGCGGCATTGTGGGCGCGAGCGTTGCGTACCACCTAACTGAACTTGGTTTTACTGACCTGGTGCTAATTGAGCAAGGGCAATTGTCATGTGGCACCACCTGGCACGCCGCTGGTCTCGTCGGGCAATTACGTGCCACCGAAGGCGGAACGCGGCTGGTTCAATACTCCGCTGACCTCTACCAGCGACTCGAAGCTGAAACGGGTTTGGCTACCGGCTATAAACAATGTGGTGGCGTAACCGTTGCCCGAACCAAAGATCGAATGACGCAATTGCTGCGCACGGCTGCAGCCGCTGATGCTTTCAATCTCGAATGCGAAATTCTCACTCCGGCGGCTGCAAAGGACCTTTACCCGATCCTCGAAACTTCGGATCTAGTTGGCGCTATTTGGTTACCACTTGATGGCACCGCCAATCCAACCGACGTGACGCAGTCGCTCGCTAAAGGTGCCCGAATTCGTGGAGCACAGATCTTCGAACGCGTGCGCGTACTTGGTGTCAGCACTCGCGATGGTGTCGTGACCGGCGTGCAGACCGATCACGGTGATATCGAAGCGCAGATTGTCGTTAACTGCGCGGGCCAATGGGCGAAAGCGATCGGGGCGATGTGCGGGGTGAACGTGCCACTTCATTCGTCCGAACATTTCTATGTCGTAACCGAGCAAATCGAAGGCGTGCATCGGATGCTGCCCATTCTTCGCGACCCAGATGGCTATACCTACATGAAGGAGGAGGTCGGCGGCTTAGTCGTCGGCGGCTTCGAACCGGTGGCTAAGCCTTGGGTTTCCCCCGACCAGATCCCGTACCCATTTGAATTCCAATTACTCGACGAGGACTGGGACCACTTCTCGATCCTGATGGAGAGCGCACTGCACCGGGTGCCAGCCCTGCAAGAAACCGGGATCAAGAAGTTCTACAACGGGCCAGAAAGTTTCACCCCCGATAACCAATTCATCCTCGGTGAAGCACCCGAAGTAAAGAACTTCTTCGTCGCCGCCGGCTTCAACTCTGTCGGCATTGCCTCAGCCGGTGGAGCCGGGCGGGCGCTCGCACAATGGATAGCCGGCGGCGAACCTGCCTCGGATCTAGTCGGTGTCGACATTAGGCGTTTCGCGCCATTCAACGGCAACAATCAATGGCTCAAAGCTCGCGTCGGCGAAGTACTTGGCTTGCACTACGCGGTGCCGTGGCCTAACCGCGAGTTTCAATCCGCACGACCATTTCGTCGATCCCCGGTACATCATTTGGTCGAGGCTGCCGGTGCCGCCTTCGGTTCGAAAATGGGCTGGGAGCGACCGAACTTCTTCGCACCGGCTGGATGCCCGCCCGTCATTGAATACTCCTGGGGTAAACAGAACTGGCTGCCTTGGGTTGATGAAGAACAGCGTGCCGCCCGCCAGCAGGTGGCGCTCTTCGATGAAACGTCATTCGGAAAATTGGTAGTCAAAGGCCCGGATGCCTGCGCAATTTTGCAGTGGCTCTGCACCGCGGACGTTGACGTTGAACTAGGCCGGGTGGTTTACACCGGCGTTCTTAATGCACGTGGCACCTACGAAGCCGACGTCACGATC
>JBAXHK010000247.1:0-3281 GCA_037138935.1 Actinomycetes bacterium | reverse complement strand
TCAAGAAGGCCACGATGTCGGCCACGATGGGCCCGGGTGTCCAGGTTGACCCCAACCGGGTCAAGAACCTAACCGCCGAGGACGAAATCTAGGATTTGCAAATGATGGGGCAGGTCCCTTAACCTGCCACTACCAAAGACCGCTGGTCGCGCCAGCCCCGGAGCCCCGGGGATGGCGTCGAAGGCCCCGCTCAAGCGGGCGGCCCGCGCAGGATTACGAAGCTAGGCCGCGCAAATTGCGGTCGTAAGCCCCGTGCGCCTGCGCCGGGGCGTTTTGCTTGCTGGGACCGCAACGAAAGGAGCCCCATGGCCCGGCCGACAAAGGTGACAACCGTTGCCGATCTCGCCGACCACTTCCGCACCTCGAGTGCGACTGTGCTCACTGAATACCGCGGACTTACCGTCGCGCAGCTCAAGGAATTGCGCCGCACACTCGGTGACACCGTGACATATGCAGTAGTTAAGAACACCTTGACCAAGATTGCGGCAAAGGATGCCGGTGTTTCCGGTATCGATGACCTCTTGCGCGGCCCGAGCGCTATTGCCTTCATTAAGGGTGACGCGGTTGATGCAGCCAAGGGGATTCGCAATTTTGCGAAGGCCAACCCGGCTTTGATCATCAAGGGCGGGGTGATGGATGGCGTGATTCTAAGTGCGCAGGAAATCGTCCGGCTCGCCGATCTTGAGTCGCGTGAGGTGCTGCTTGCCAAGATGGCTTACGCCATGAAGGCCAAGCAGTCACAGGCCGCAGCGTTGTTCGCGGCGCCGTTGGCCAAGACGGCAAGGGCTCTTGGTGCACTCCAGACCAAGCTAGCTGCAGGTGCCCCGGTAGCTGAAGCTCCGGTAGTTGAATCCCCGGTAGTTGAATCCCCGGTAGCTGAAGACGTCACCGAAGAAATTGTTGCTGAAGAAGTTGAAGTTGTCGAGGCTGCTGTGGCCAACGACGAAGTTATTGCTGAAGTAGTTACCGAGGAAATCCCCGAGGGCTAAAGCCCACCACCACCCGGCCCTTAGGGGTAATCCCCCCACCGGAAAACCGAAAGGACGCCACCATGGCGAAGATGAGCACCGATCAACTGCTTGATGCATTCAAGGAGATGACCCTCCTCGAGCTTTCTGAGTTCGTGAAGGTTTTCGAAGACACCTTCGATGTGACCGCTGCAGCCCCCGTTGCTGTTGCGGTTGCCGCACCCGCTGGCGGCGGCGGCGACGCCGGCGGCGCCGCTGACCAAGATGAGTTTGATGTCATCCTCGAAGCTGCGGGCGAGAACAAGATCCCGGTCATCAAGGAGGTGCGCACGCTCACCAGCCTGGGGCTCAAGGAGGCCAAGGATCTGGTTGAAGCTGCACCGAAGGCAGTGCTGGAGAAGGTCACCAAGGAGGCAGCCGAGAAGGCGAAGGCTGTTCTTGAGGCTGCTGGCGCCACTGTTTCAGTCAAGTAGATTTCAGCGGCCCCGGCCGCGACAAAAGGGGCGCTCCTTCGGGGGCGCCCCTTTTGTCTAGTTTGTCGAGCCGGGCCGGAGTCTAAATTGGGTGGCCGATGACCACAAAAAACACAATAAATCGGACACCAAGGTTGCGTTCTGGTCACATTAGTCGTGGGGCTACTTGACTCTGGGGCTTTGGACCGTCACCATTTGGGTGCACGCGAATCCCGCACCGAACTCGTTTCACGATGACGTACTCAGGGCAGGCCGGCTAAGGGTTAAGAAGTCACCGCTGTCGCCGCCGGGCCTCCTGGGCACCTCGATGAGAGACGAAGGTCGAGGGGGGTTAGACAGCGGTTTGCCCAAGGGGTATACTGCTGCTTTGCGCTGCCATCCTTTTGACCAACTGCCTGAACTGTCATTTGACAATTCAGGGTAACTGTCATGGACGAAGGTGCAAGTTCCAGCCCGATACCAACAGCAGCGCCCTCGGAAGGACCCACTCTTGGCCGCCACGCGCACTTCAGAAGTCACCCCACTTTCGCCCGGGCTTCGCCGGGCTTCGTTCGCCAAAATCCGTGAGCCGCTCGCGGTTCCAGATCTCCTCGCATTGCAGACCGCCAGTTTCCACTGGCTGCTCGGGCGCCCCGAGTGGGAAGAGCGAGTAGCTGCAGCGATTGCCGCGGGCAATACCGAGATCCCGCAGGCCTCGGGTCTGACAGAGATCTTCGAAGAGATCAGTCCGATCGAGGATTTCGCCGGAATGATGTCGTTGTCATTTCGCGATCATCGCTTCGAGCCTTCCAAGTACACCGTCGACCAGTGCCGCGAGAAGGATTTCACCTACTCCGCCCCGTTGTTCGTAACCGCAGAGTTTATGAACAACGAGACCGGTGAAATTAAGTCGCAGACCGTGTTCATGGGTGACTTCCCGCTGATGACCGACAAGGGCACGTTCATCATCAACGGCACCGAGCGGGTAGTTGTCTCGCAGTTGGTTCGTTCCCCAGGAGCCTACTTCGAGCGTTCAGTTGATAAGACCACCGACAAAGATGTCTACATCGCCAAGTTGATCCCGAGCCGCGGTGCCTGGCTTGAATTTGAGATCGATAAGAAGGATCTCGTAGCAGTTCGCGTTGACCGCAAGCGCAAGCAGCCGGTTAGCGTTTTACTCAAGGCCCTCGGTATGACAACTGAGCAAATAGTTGAGCGCTTCGGCCAGTACGAGACTTTCATGGCCACCTTGGATAAAGACCATATTGCTACCCAAGAAGACGCACTCCTTGATATCTACCGCAAGTTGCGTCCAGGCGAACCACCCACGGTTGAAAACGCCAAGAACCTACTTGACAATTTCTACTTCAATCCAAAGCGCTATGACCTCGCAAAGGTTGGTCGCTACAAGATTAACAAGAAGCTTGGTCTTGATCTGCCGTTGACCCAAAGTGTCCTAACACTAGAAGACATCGTGGCAACGGTTGAATACATCGTGCGTTTACATGCTGGGCTAACCACCATGGAAGGCCCACGGGGAGAGGTTTCCTGTGAGACCGATGACATCGATCACTTCGGTAATCGTCGACTACGTACCGTCGGTGAACTGATCCAAAATCAGATTCGCACCGGTCTATCGCGGATGGAGCGCGTGGTTCGTGAGCGCATGACGACCCAAGACGTCGAAGCAATCACGCCGCAAACATTGATCAATATTCGCCCGGTCGTGGCATCTATTAAAGAGTTCTTCGGGACCTCGCAGCTCTCGCAGTTCATGGATCAGACCAACCCGCTCGCGGGCCTAACCCACAAGCGCCGATTGTCGGCACTTGGTCCGGGTGGTCTGTCACGTGAGCGTGCC
>JBAXHK010000246.1:0-3309 GCA_037138935.1 Actinomycetes bacterium | reverse complement strand
AAGAAGAGATGAACCGGTCAAATGGCTCTATCCCGTTGGCTTTTCTGGCCAGATGGCATAGGGCGACCGCGGTCACGACCGTAACCTCGCCACGATGCTCCCGGGCGCGAGCACGCCGAGCGCTTGCTGCAGCTCTGGCGGGAAACCGCCGACGGCCTTTAGGGCGATAACAAAGACGACCGTTGCGGCCGCAACACCGGCCACTGGCCACGAAGCCAGCAGCCAGCCGACCGCGAGAGCTAGGCCCGCGCAGGCCATCACGAGAGCCACCCCACCGAAGGGCAGCTTCATCTTCCTATCTGCACGAACGAGCACAGCGACGTTCATGGATGCGAGAAGCAGCTCCGCAACTACAGCGGCTGCTGCTGCCCCCTCGGCTCCGCCGGCCGGAATGAGGACGAGGGAGAGGCCGACGGCTACGAGTAGGGCGAGGAAGTTGATCAACAAAACTTCGCGATAGAGCCTAAGTGAAACGAGAACCGTCCCACACGCAACGGTTACAAAAGTGGCCAGGATGGCAATCGCTTGAATTCGCAATACCGGGGCCGCTGGCAAAGCCTCGGCTCCCCCAAGGACTCGAACGATCAAGTTACTGCCGACAACGGTGCAGAGTGTCAGCCACGCACCGGCAATCACCGAAAGTTCGAAAACCCTTCGCGTTGCTGCACGTAGGCGCGGAGGGTCTTCGTTAGCGGCCCTCGAGAGAATCGGGAAGGCAGACCCAACCAGGAGGCTCGGCAGGGCGATCATGACGGCAACCACTTGGAACGAGGTTGAGAAGTACCCGGTCTGAAGCCCTGTAGACCCCAACGACATAATGACCACGGTGACACGAAAGTAGAGCGTGCTAACCGCGATCGCTACCGCGAAGACGAAGGTGTCTTTCATCAGCGGCCTCCATGTCCCGAGCTGAAAACGTGGCATGAGGGGCGTTAGATGGCGCACAAGCAGGGCGGTCGCCACGAGCGCTGCTAGGCACGCCGGGATTGGTACGGCTAGAAATGCTAGGAGGCCAGAGCCGGCAAGCACAAGGGAAACAATCAGGCCCACACTGACGACCTGACGAAGCAGCTCGACCGAAGCTGCCCACCCAAAACGCAGCGAGCTTTGTAGAGGAACCACGAGCATCATCTGGGCGAGCTGCAAGATCATGCCGCCGGCGGCAACCGCCGTCCCAATTACCAACACTTGGGCATACCCGGCAAGTGCCGCGAAAAGGACGGCGAGTAGGCCGCCGACGATGCTGAGCACAAGCCTCATCCCAAATAGGTTGGCCATGACCCCGTGGCGCTCTTCCCCTCTCAGGTTGGCGTACTCCCGAGTGGCGATCAGATTCAAGCCTCCTTCTGTGAGCCCAGCAACGATGGCGATCAGCGAAACAACGGTGAAGTAGCGACCAAAATCCTCTTGCCCTAGGTAGCGAACCAGCAGAGGCGCGGCCAAGAGTGCCAGCAGAAGCCCTCCCACGTACGAACCGACCCGAAGGAAACTCCCCCGTAGCGCCGCTGACCCGGCCTCCTGGGTGTCAAGTATTTCCGTCGGATCGGGCTTTGCCGCAGAAGACTCACGCAAGGGGCAGCCTTTCTTAGGCGGCCGGAGCCGTAAATGCGCGGATCTGTGAGACCGACAGTTCGCGAACGTCCTCGCCAGCCCGCCAGCCGGCGTACCACTCCGCGGTCGCCTGAATTCCTTGGGCAAGGTCCCAACCGGGCGACCAGCCGAGGTCTTCGCGTGCCTTCGCGGAATCGAGCACGAGCGTCTGCGCCTCATGGGGGTGGTCACCTTCGTCTACCTCCCAGCTGAGCCCGCCCGGCCACGCCAAGTCCAGCCGGCCGAGGACATCGTCTACCTGTAGAGCGTCAGACTCAGCGGGCCCAAAGTTCCAACCGAGGGAATCATTCGGCTCTTCCCACAGGTGTTTGGCCAGTAACAGGTAACCGCTCAGCGGATTAAGCACGTGCTGCCAAGGCCGAACGGCATTTGGATTTCGGATACGCACTGTCTCCCCGGTAAGAGACGCGCGAACAACATCGGGAATAAGGCGGTCCTCGCCCCAGTCACCGCCGCCGATTACGTTGCCGGCGCGACCCGAGGCTAAGCGCGGCCCATCAGGATGGTCTCGGAAGAAACTGCGCCAATATGCATCAGCTACCAGTTCGGAGCAGCCCTTGGAATTGGAATATGGGTCGTGGCCGCCCTTCGGGTCGTCCTCCCTGAATGGTCGGCCAAATTCGAGGTTCTCGTAGCACTTGTCGGACGTAACGTTGATGACCACCCGGCTATTACCGTCCCTCCTGACAGCGTCAAGCAAGTTCACCGTTCCCATTACGTTCGTCTCATACGTCTCGCGTGGTTCGCTGAATGATCGCCGTACCAGAGGCTGGGCAGCCATATGGATGACTACCTCTGGACTGGCGTCACGTAGAGCACGGAGCACAGCCTCAGCGTCACGGACGTCGCCCCAAACCGTCGGGAACAAGTTCCGTAGTCCAGACAGTTCAAAAAGCGACGGCGTCGTAGGGACACCGTTCGCGAACCCGGTCACATCTGCCCCCAAGTGGTTTAACCACAACGCAAGCCAAGCGCCCTTAAAGCCGGTGTGCCCAGTTATGAGCACGCGTTTGCCTGCCCAGAATGACTCGCCGATGCTCATATTGCAGCACCATAACTCCACGAGCGCGACCTACCCGCACGACTCATCGCGATTTCCACCAGTCAAGCGTCTCCGTGAGTCCTTCTTCCAGCGAAATTGAGGGCACGTAGCCAACCTCGTTGCGCAGGCGCGTCGAGTCGGCAACGATTAGCTGCGGGTCATCAACACGTGGCGGCACCGCTCCGATCTCGAGAAGATCAGGGCGTTCCGCCGCAGCGCCTAGGAGCTCAACTACATGCTTGACCGTAACTCCCTCGCCGCTAGCCATGTTGATTGCGCCGGTGACATCCGAATCAAGCAGCGCAACAAAGGCGCCTGCTAGATCGCGAACATGCATGAAATCGCGGATCTGCGTTCCGGCGCTCGTCTGCCTTCTTCATTGCCAGCATGGACTTGGGAATGCGAGTGCATTTATCGGCTCGGTTCCTCGCTGAGGGAACCCATTTCACAACGATTGTGACATTGTTCAAGTCCGCGAAACTCTTGATCTTAGCTAAACGAGCAAGAGCCATTTTCCGCGATTTCTTCGGAACATTCGGGTCTTCCCCATTCTGGCAGCGAGCGATCCAAGCGAAAGTTGATGAATTGTCTACACACAAAGTTAGCTTCTGCTTGTAACCTGCAGGTGGTTTTGGGAGGTCGCCTTTCTCGACGAG
>JBAXHK010000245.1:0-3341 GCA_037138935.1 Actinomycetes bacterium | reverse complement strand
GAACCCGCTATGAATGGGCACTGGTCGATTACGCGGTTTGGTACGCCGGCGCAGTTAGTGTCCCCATCTACGAGACTTCTTCGGCCGAACAGGTGCAGTGGATCCTCAGTGACTCTGGCTCCGTCGCGGTATTCCTTGAGACGCGAAAGCACAAGGCGGTATTTGATCAGGTTGCGGTTGACGTCCCCGAAGTCACTCGTTTGTGGGTATTCGATGACGGCATTATTGACGAGTTGAAGTCAGCCGGTAGCGGGGTGAGCGATGACGAACTCGAATCTCGCCGCGCGACCCTAAACCCGGCGTCAATTGCCACCATCATCTACACCTCCGGAACCACCGGCAGGCCCAAGGGCTGCATGCTCACACATAGCAATTTGATGTTCGAGGTAGACAATGTCGTACAAGGCCTGGACGAGGTTTTCTTGGCCGAAGGGTCCGCAACCCTGCTTTTCTTGCCGGTCGCGCACGTCTTCGGACGACTAATTCAATTGGGCTGCGTGCGGGCTCGGGTACGCCTTGGTCACACCGCAGATATCAAGGAGCTACTACCAAATCTGCAGACTTTCCAGCCCACCTTCTTCCTCGCGGTGCCCCGAGTGTTCGAAAAGATCTACAACTCCTCGCAGCAAAAAGCGGTTGCCGCCGGTAAGGGGCATATTTTCGACACAGCGAGTCAAGTCGCAATCGACTACAGCAAAGCCCTTGATGACGGTGGTCCCGGCATAGTCCTAAAGCTGAAGCATGCAGTTTTTGACCGCTTGGTCTATAAGAAATTGCGTGCGGCGATGGGCGGCAAGATGAAGTGGGCGGTTTCTGGTGGCGCACCTTTGGGCGCACGTCTGGGCCACTTCTTCCGCGGGGTAGATGTCACGATTTTGGAGGGTTACGGCCTAACCGAAACCAGTGCCGCTACCACGGTCAACCGCCCCCATGCGCTGCGCATCGGCAGCGTCGGGCAGCCACTACCTGGGGCGAGCGTGAAAGTTGCGGGCGATGGTGAGTTGATGCTCGCGGGCGCTCAGGTATTCGCGGGCTACTGGAACAACGAGGCGGCAACCGCCGAAGCGCTCGATCCGGACGGCTGGTTCCACTCCGGCGATATCGGTGAAATTGACGACAAAGGTTTCGTCCGAATCACCGGGCGCAAGAAGGAATTAATTGTCACCGCCGGCGGCAAGAATGTGGCACCTGCGGTACTCGAGGATCGAATTCGTGCCAACTGGCTGGTCTCTCAGTGCATGGTGGTGGGCGATGCCCAACCGTTTATCGCGGCGCTGGTAACCCTTGACCCCGAAGCCTTCCCGGCGTGGTGCAAGCAGGCGGGTAAACCAGATTCGGCAACCGTTGCGGACCTAGCCACCGATGTCGATCTAAATGCCGCGGTGCAGGCGGCAATCGATGAAGGCAATAAGGCGGTATCGCACGCCGAAGCCATCAAGAAGTTCGTGATCTTGCCCAATGATTGGACCGAAGAGGGCGGGCAGATGACGCCGTCGCTAAAACTAAAGCGAAATGTGGTCATGAAGGAATGCGAAGCTGAAATCCTGGCACTTTATTCGTAAGTGTCTGGGCCTACCCGGCCCTAACCGACTACTCGACCTATCCCGGTGAAGTGCTGGGAGTACCAAGGGCTGAGGACACCTGAAACAATTACTCCACTACTGGGGTTAGCGGCGTGCACCATCTTGCCGTTACCTATGTATAAGCCAACGTGGTGCACGCTGCCGCCAAAGTAGAACACCAGGTCACCTGGTTGGGCTTGACTAAGTGGAATTTTGCGCGCTTTTTGATACTGCGCATAACTGTAGTGGGGCAAAGACACTCCACCTTGACGCCAAGCACTCATCGTGAGGCCAGAGCAGTCGAATGTACTGGGGCCCGCTGCCGCCGCGACGTAGCGATCACCCACTTGCGAAAGCGCGTACCTGACCGCGGATACCGCACGACTGCTAATCGAGTAGCCGCCGCCGCTCGTGCTGCTGCTGCTGAACTGCTGCTGAGCAAATGCCGCGGCGGCCATGGCCGCCTGGCGATCGCTGGCCGCCATGGCCGCGAGGCGCTGGCGCTCTGCCGCCTGCAACGAGTTCAAAATTGCCTGAGCGTCAGCCAACCGAGCATCGGCTTCACGCTTGGAATCGGCCATTTCACTGCGAACCTGCCGGGCGGCATCCTCCTTTTGCTGCAAGGTCGCCTCGCTCTGGGCCAGGCGCAACCGGGCGGTCTGTGAGGCCCGAAGGGCGTCAGCCTGACCCTTGGCAACTTGATCGAGCGCTGAGGCTTGCGCCAGGAACTGTGCCGGATCATCCGCTAGCAGGATTTGAAGTGAGGCATCCACCCCGCCGCCGGTGTAGGTGGCCCGGGCTAAATCATCTACCGCCCCCGAAATCGCGTTTAGCTCACGCCGCTCGACCGCAATTTTGTCTTTCAGGGTTGCCAGGGAATCTTCAATAACATTTAAGCGGTCTTGGGCATCATTGAAACGTTCATGGGCGGATTCGGCCTTTGCTTCAAGGTCGAATACCTGCTGGCGTACCTGATCGAGGTCTCGGGCCGCGGCGGGCTGGGCAACCGCGGTGATAGTGATCAGCGCCGCGATGACACCTAATAGCGTGTTACGCCAGGTGCGGTGAGCAGAACCTGTTTGAGTCAAAGGCACTGACCGGGCTCCCTTCGCCTAGCTGGGCACTCATAGTCCGACACAACAAGGTAACAGACAACCAAGGGTCGCCCAAGACGGAGCACCTGCCTCGACCCACCCGCAATTACCTCTATTTATGTCCCTATATAGGCCCCTATTCAGGCCCCTAACCCGACAAATCGGGCACTAACCGGGGGGGTCGGAACCAGGCGCAGCGGTGGAATTAGGCCCGAATCGGTCAGCACCGCGAGTGCGACCTGATGGTCATCGGGTATTTGGACCGTGGCCCCGGGCGGACCTAAAAGCACCGTAACTACGCAATCACCGCAGGCAAGGCCCGCAACCTGGCAGGTACCGCAATCAATGATCATGCCTCGAACGCTAGTTTGGGCGTCTGACATTTACATCGGCTCCTGCGTCGGCAGCGTCAGGTCCTTAGATGCTGGATCCGCCAAATTCTGGGCGGGGATCAATTCCAAAGCTGTCGTCACCGTCGCACCACTGGCACTACCACTGACCGCATGCCTCACTGCCCGTGGCAGGCTCCCTGGCAGACTCGGAGTCGGGCTGTACCAGTGCCTGTCGCTGCTCACTACAGCTGTACTGGTATGGCCGTTCTCGCTCAAGTGCGAAGTATCCCACTCTTCCGGGCCTCCGGGAAACACTAGTGCTAGCAGCCTGGCTTCGGCACACTGGCAACGCC
>JBAXHK010000244.1:0-3346 GCA_037138935.1 Actinomycetes bacterium | reverse complement strand
AGCCCCGCCCCGATCAATGCCAGTGGTTGGTCCAATTATCCGGACTCCGGGTATCGCCATTAGACCAGTTAATGCATGGACCGTAAGTTGGTGTTCGTGCTCGGCGATAGCGTCCATCCCAATACCTGTCAAATAGGTAACCGCGGCTCCTAGCCCTACCGCCTGAGCCACCATGGGCACCCCAGCTTCAAACTTCTGTGGCGCTTTCGCGTAGGTACTTCGCTCCATGGTGACCATCTCGATCATGGATCCACCTGTTAGGAAAGGCGGCATCGCATCTAAAATTTCGGCGGTGCCATACAGCAGCCCGATACCGGTTGGCCCGAGCATCTTGTGCCCACTCCAAGCCACTAAATCCGCACCAAGTTCGACCACATCGACGCTCTGATGGGGTATGGACTGGCACGCATCAATTACTCCGATGGCCCCGACCGAATGCGCTGCAGCCATCAGCTTCGCTACCGGGTTGATTGTCCCGAGAATATTTGACTGGTGGACAACGCTAACTACCTTCGTCGAAGTGTCTATCAATTCGCTAAGGTTTGAAAGATCAAGGCGGCCATCGTCGGTTAACGAAATCCAGCGTAAGGAGGCCCCCGTTTTGGCGCACAACTCCTGCCAAGGCACCAGATTTGCATGGTGCTCCATTTCGGTAACTACCACGTTATCGCCAGCTTGGAGTTGAAAACGAGGGTCAACGGCAGTGCCCCATTGAGCCAATGCTGTGGCGTTGGAAAATGCGTAGGACGCGAGATTCAATGATTCAGTGGCGTTCTTGGTGAAGACTATGTTCTCCGATTTCGCCCCGACAAATGCCGCAATCTTCGCCCTCGCCAGTTCGTAGGCGGCTGTTGCCTCTTCCGCTAATTGATGTGCACCCCGGTGCGCGGCCGCGTTGCTAGTTTCATAAAACTCGCGCTCGGCATCGAGAACGGCATAGGGCTTTTGTGACGTCGCACCGCTATCTAAGTAGATTAGCGGTTGGTCATCGCGAACGGTGCGGGCCAGGATCGGGAAATCCGCCTTAATCCGCTCAACGTCAATCCCAGACACTTTGATCTACCCTTCAATCAGTCTTAGGCGGATGCCGGTGAATACTGCTCGTAGCCCTGCGACTCAAGGGCGGTGGCAAGGTCGGCACCGCCGCTCGTGACGATGCGGCCGTCAACGAAAACATGCACGAAGTCTGGCTTGATGTACTGCAAGATTCGGGTGTAGTGCGTGATGAGCAAAATTCCAGCATCGGACTGAGCCCTGAAGGTGTTGACACCCTCGGACACCGTACGCAGCGCATCCACGTCCAGACCGGAGTCAGTCTCGTCAAGAATTGCAAACTTAGGATTAAGCAGCGACAACTGCAAGATTTCATGCCGCTTCTTCTCGCCGCCGGAGAAGCCTTCGTTCACATTGCGTTCGGCGAACGAGGGGTCCATTTGCAGGGCAACCATCGACTCCTTCATCTCTTTCACCCAGGTGCGCAATTTCGGTGCTTCACCACGTACCGCCGTCACCGAAGTACGGAGAAAGTTCGAAACCGAAACACCAGGCACCTCCACCGGGTATTGCATCGCAAGAAATAGTCCTGCGCGTGCCCGGGCATCAACACTCATACTCAAAACGTCTACACCATCGAGCGTGATAGTGCCCGAGGTGACCCGATATTTGGGGTGCCCTGCGATCACATAAGCCAAGGTGGATTTACCGGAGCCGTTTGGCCCCATTACGGCATGGGTGGTGCCACTTTCTATGGTCAGTGAGACTCCTTTAAGAATCTCAAGTTCGCCGTCGTCGGTGATGACCGAGGCGTAAAGGTCGGTGAGAATTAGTGATCCCATGACGTGGTGCCTTTCTATTCGTCTTGCATTGGTCAAACGGACATCGGGGTTCGAGAAACTTCAATTGTTGCGTCTTGGCCCTCGCCGATAACCCGAGTTTGGTAGACGGGCACCTTCGAAGTTGCCGGAAGGGTCAGCGGCTCGCCGGTACGCAGATCGAATTGCGAGCCATGTAGCCAGCATTCGATCATGCATCCTTCAACTTCGCCTTCAGACAGTGGTACATCGGCATGTGAGCACTGGTCTTTAATAGCGAAAACACCCTCATCGGTGCGCACCACCGCAACAGGCACGCCCTCGATCTGAAAATGTTTAGCCTTCCCTGCGTCTACTTCGCTCAGTAAACAAACGCTTATAAAATCAGCGGCAGAATCACTCATTAGCAGACTCCTGAGTGGTCAATCCAAGACGAACTGAGATCCGCGACATCATGGAATCTCGCCAAGCCTCGTCATTAAGTCGTCCGAGCACTTCGGCAAAAAAACCGCGGACCACCAATTGCCGCGCCTGAGTTTCAGGGATACCACGGGACTGCAGGTAGAAGAGCTGTTCGTCATCGAATCGCCCGGTTGCGCTCGCGTGCCCGGCACCAATAATTTCACCGGTTTCGAGCTCGAGGTTCGGGACGGAGTCGGCGCGAGGGCCGTCATTCAATAGCAGGTTTCGATTCAACTCATAAGTATCTGTGCCCGTAGCACCACGCCGCACGAGTACATCCCCCACCCACACCGTATGCGACCCAGGCCCGGAAAGGGCGCCCTTGTAGGTAACCCGACTGGTGCAATGTGGCTGCTCATGTTCTACAAAGATTCGGTGTTCAAGATATTGATCGCCATCAGCCAAGAAAAGACCGAGCAGTTCGGCGTTGCCGCCGGGAGCCGCGTATGTCACCGAAGATGAAATCCGCACGAAACCACCACCAAGAGTTACGGCACAACCAATAAATGTAGCGTCACGCCCGGTTGTGGTGTGCCACCCTGAGATGTGCACTGCATCAGTGGCGCCATCGACCACCGAGAGCATTGTCAGTTTGGCCCCATCGCCAACATTGACTACGAGCGCGCCGCAGATGTCACGATCGAGATCGTGTTCGATAACTATGACCGCGCTGCTGAATGCACCGACGTTAATCTCAACATGCTGGTATGAAGTATCGCCAGCGCCCTGCAATTGCACCACAATCGGTTCTGCGATCACCTGATCGCGTGGGACGTCGACAACAACAGCGTTCCGCACCAATGAACGCGCCACCGCCAGCGGTCGATCGGTGGGCAGCCAACTGGAATGAACGTCACTTATAGGTACATTTCGCACATAGTCGGTTTCGTGCGTCGCGCGAACATCCCCGGCACCCTCAATTGACTGAAAAAATCTGCTAAATGCAGTCAAGGGAGCAAATCGCCACTCAACTTCACGTCCGGTGGGGACATCGAATACATCAGGGTCTAATGACGACAGCCGTGGTGAGAGATCAATCGGTGGAGCTGTGGTCACCCAACGGCCCCTTCCAT
>JBAXHK010000243.1:0-3348 GCA_037138935.1 Actinomycetes bacterium | reverse complement strand
ACTGGCGCATACTCACTTGGGACTGTGCTGAGCGCCTTGGGTAGACCGGTGTACTCCAGCATCGGGTGGCTGCTCGGCCTAGTATCCACGGTTGCTTTGATGCCCTACATGGCGCGTGATTCAGGAATCCTTGGTGTTGCATGGCTGTCTTGTGTCTCATATGCCATTACGGTGTTGGTGATGATCGGGGGAGTAGCCTGCTTGGTCCGCCGGTCCGGCGCACAAGCTCTTGACCCTCTGCCCTCGGTAACGATTAACCCATGACCATGTCAAACGGGGTCTGGGCAATTGTCCTCAATTACAACCAAGCGGACCGCACGAGGGCCTGCGTCAGATCGCTGCTTAGCGGCTCAATGATTCCTGATCAGATATTGGTTGTGGATAACGGTCCGACCGAAACTCCCGGCTTATCTGAATCTGAATGGTCTCCAATGGTGCGATATCACCGGCTAGAGACGAACACGGGATTTGCTGGAGGAAACAACTCTGGGATCAGAAAGGCTCTCGGTGGGGGAGCCCTCTACGTGTGGGTGTTAAACAATGACACAACAGTTGATAAGGACTGCTTAAAGGCACTTCTAGCGGCGTGCCACCCATCAGCGCTATCTGTAGTGGCACCACTGATAAAGAACTACCATGATCTCGGCGTCTGGTACTCCGGCGGAGCAATTGATGTTAAACACGGCTTTGTGCTTCATTCCGCACAAGTTGTTTCGGATACTGAGGCTTTAGAGGTTGGATATGCAGTTGGGTGCTCGCTCTTTGCAACTGCCACTACTTGGTCTGAGGTCGGCGGTTTTGACGAATCGCTCTTTCTCTATTGGGAAGACGTGGATTGGAACATACGTCTTTGGCGGCACGGAGGCACGGCCTTCGTCGCCGTTGGCGCAGTAGTGATTCACGACGCAGGAGGAAGTTCTGTCAGATCATCAAGGAGTAGCGCGGTGGTTCCGTTCTACTACAAGTCGAGAAATCGTCTGATAATCGCTCGTCGTGGAGATTTTTCTCGCTTGAGTGTCATATTGAGCACACCTCGGTGGGTGGTCAGAGAATTACGTAGTGCCACGCTCGATCTTGAACGAAAGCCAAACCTTAGGGAGATGGCGTCCATGTTTCGTGGATTGATGGCTGGAATGTTCGGCCGAGTTCCTGCCCGTTGTTCTGTATTGCAGAGGATTAGTTAATGAAGGTTAAAGAGGATCGATTGGTTTCAGTGGCCTTGATTCATCACGGATGGAACAACAGTAATTTCGGCGTCCAGATGCTCAGTTCCTGTAGCGTCGAAACGCTTGAGAAGGCTTCAGTTTTATCTGGTGTACGACTATGCATTACAGCCATTAACTCACAGCTGCCATCGGCTATGGACGTGGATACACGCACAATATCGTTGAAGGTGACGGCAAATCCATTCAAAGGTTTGTTCAAATGGCTTCGTGCCGTGCGCGTGATGCGAGAGTTCGACCTAGTAGTGGACACCTCAGAGGGCGACGGATTCGCCGGAATCTACGGCAATAAGCGGTTCTATTGGCAAATGTTTCTTCGGGCGGCAGCGATAGCGGCAGGATGCAAGGTGATACTTGCTCCGCAAACCTTCGGTCCTCTCGATGGTCGGGTCCAAAGATGGGTTTTTGGACGGACTATATCGAGATGCGCGTTGGTGGCCGCTAGAGGCCCGTTATCTCGGCAGATCGCCTTGTCGTGTGCCCCTCAAAGTGACGTTTTGCTGGTGCCCGACTTAGGTTTTACGCTCAAGACAGATTACTCGGCGCGTCTTGCTCCGTCTGATTCACTTCGCGTAGGTCTAAATGTGTCGGGTCTCCTCTGGGGGGCTTCGACCCAAAGCAGTTATCACGTCCCGGGCTACCGGGAGACTGTTTACCTATTACTTGACGAGTTGCTCGCCATCCCCGGGCTTGAGATTCACTTGGCGTCCCATGTTGGCGAGTCCGAGCCCGAGGTCGCCTCGTCTGAGCTTTCTGACTGGGTAGTGTCTAGCGAATTGGCTGCTCGCTACCCGCAAGTCCACCTCGAGCCACTTCAGCCATCGCCTGAGAAAGCTAAAGGGTTGGTCTCTTCGTTCGACTTCTTTATAGGTTCGAGGATGCACGCCTGTATCAGCGCTGCAGCTTCGGGAACGCCGTTGGCGTGCATCGTGTACGGGCACAAATTCGAAGATGTGTTCGATTGGCTGGGACTTCATGTAGCAGTCGAGCTAGGGGCCGGGCGCGAAGCGAGATGTGTGCGGGCGGTGATGAGTCTGCTTTCGGAGAGGTCGGTTCAATCGGACGCGCTTCTTGAGCTCATGACGCAGGTTACGAAAGGGCACGCCACGTATATGCGGGCTTTGGGCGATTTGATGGGGAGTTGTAGCAAATGAAGTCGCCCGTCGATTCAGCAACCAGCGGAGGCATGTGCATTGGCTGCGGGGGCTGCGCAATCGTTGCGCCAGGCAAAATCGTTCTCGCGCAGAGTGATAATGGGTTCTTCGAGGCGAAGCAGAGTGCTGACCTAAGTGAATGGGAGTCGACCACCATCCTCGATGTCTGCCCGGCGATATGGGTTTCCGGCCCGTCGACCCGAAGCTCGCAGGTCTGGGGCCCAGCGCTTTATCTGGGCAAGGCGCACGCAACCGACGACTTGACCCGGTTTCGCGCATCGTCGGGCGGGGCTCTTACGGCACTTACTACTCATCAGATTGTCTCTGGTGCCGTTGACGCCGCAGTATGCACAGTTGCTGTTGCGACCAATCCCCTAGGGAACCAACCACTGGTTGCCCAGTCCGCCGCAGATATAGCGGATGCAGTTGGCTCGCGGTATTAACCAGCGGCGCCACTTCTAGGCTTGGCTGATCTTGGTATCGATACCCGAAAAGTTGCGTTCGTGGGTAAGCCCTGCGACGTTTCCGCGGCGCGGGCCCTTCAGGCTGCGGGCGCGTTGGGTCACGCCCACATTGAGCTTTTTGTCAGCTTCCTTTGTGCCGGTACACCGAGCGGCTTGGCCACCGAAGATCTCGTAGAGGCTATGGGCGTTGACCCAGTCAATGTCCTATCGTTCAGATACCGAGGCCATGGTTGGCCGGGCTCCGCGACTGCGATCACCGACGACGGCTCATCTGTTTTGAGCTACGACAAGTCCTGGGGCAGCTTCTTAGGTACCAAAATTCATGACAGGTGCAAATACTGCGCTGACGGCGTTGGCCTTGCAGCAGATGTGGTCTTTGGCGACGCATGGGAGATTGGCGATGACGGCGCACCGTGTTTCGAAGAACGAGCAGGAGAGAGCCTCGTAATAGTGCGTACAGAGGAGGGCCGGCAGGCTATGTCAGGCGCGCTTGAGGCAGGGTTGATT
>JBAXHK010000242.1:0-3356 GCA_037138935.1 Actinomycetes bacterium | reverse complement strand
TGGAATATCCCGATAACCGCCCGCGATGGCATCGTGCTGCGGGCCAACGTGTTTCGTCCAGCCCCGGGTAGCCCCGGTGATTTGTTGCGCGGCGGCGGGCCGGTGCCGGTAATAATGTGCGCGCACCCTTACCACAAGGATGCGCTGCCAAAGAAAGTTCCGTGGGGTTACCTACCTCCACCTCAGTATCGGGTATTTCGTCAACCTGAGCCAATAACTTTCTCAGCCTGGACGGGGTGGGAGGGGCCCGACCCCGCGCATTGGGTGGCGCTTGGCTACGCGGTAGTTGTTTGTGATATGCGCGGGTTCGGTACCTCAGAGGGCACCGGCACCTTGCTCTCAAAACAAGAGGGTGAGGATTACCACGACTTAATCGAGTGGGCCGGCACCCAGCCTTGGTCGAGCGGCAAAGTCGGCCTCTTGGGTGTTTCATACTTAGCGCTCTCGCAGTATCGGGCCGCAGCCGAGCAGCCACCGCACCTCGCAGCTATTTGCCCATGGGAAGGCTGGAGCGACGTTTACCGAGATTTCGCCAAGCCAGGTGGGGTGCGCGAGCACGGCTTCTTTGCGATGTGGGGGAAGCTCACCAAACGCGCCGGACGCACCACCGAGGATTTGTACGCGCAGGCGCTGAGCCGACCTGAACTAGATGACTGGTGGAAATCTCGGGTGCCTGAGATTTCGCGCATTAACGTGCCGATGCTGGTTTGCGGTAGTTTCTCCGATCACCTGCTGCATACCCGCGGATCCTTCGAGGCATTTCGCCGAGTCTCATCAAAACAGAAATGGATCTGGACCCACCGTGGTGGTAAATGGTGCGTGTTCTACGGCGATGAAGCCAAGGCCGCGCAACTGCGCTTCTTCGAGCACTTCTTGGCGGGCGCCGATAACGGGTGGGATCAAGTGCCACCGGTGCGTATCGCCATCCACGAAACCGGCGACGCACCCGCTGAAATTCGCATGGCGGCCGACTGGCCGCCCCCCGGTGTCACCTGGAGATCACTTCACCTTCGCGCTGGTGGGCAGTTAGCGGAGAACCCGGAGACCACTGACACCTCAATGGTGTTTGTGAATGCGGATGGTTCTTTGAAATTTAGGTGGCAGGTGCCGTCGGCCTGTGACCTCATCGGGCCAATGACATTTAATGCTGATGTCAGCCTCGAGGGCACTGACGATGCGACTTTCCTCGCGGCGGTCAGGCTAATCCGCGGCGGAGTCGAAATCCCATTCGAAGGGTCATATGGTTTCGCCCGCGATGTTGTCACCCATGGCTGGCACCGGCTCGCCCACCGTGAACTCGACTCAGAACTGTCTACCCCTTGGCAACCGGTGCATACCCACGCCAAAGCCGAACCATTTAGCCCCGGTGAGATCGTGCCAATAACTGTTGCACTGATGCCGCAGGCCACCAGGTTGCGGGCCGGCGATGTCTTGGAGCTAGAACTGCGTTCCCAATGGCTATTTGCGGTGAACCCATTCACCGGGCAATTACCAGCGCGCTATGCAGCGTCGTCGACCGGATCGACACGGTTGCACTTAGGTGGCTCACATTTGGCTGAACTGCGTATCCCGGTTGCCGGTGGCTAGATGATTCAAGAACCACAGCACCAACCGACTAAACCATTGATCGACAGCGTTACGCGGATGCCGATGCGCAGGCTCCTCCGATTAGTTGCGTGTGAAACAGTGGCTCTGGCTGTGATTCTTGGCGTCAGCGGGGTACTAGAAGGTGGCCTTAGCTTTGTCCACACCCTACTTATTCCGCCGCTGGTTTCTTTTGTGTTGATTGTGGCGCAGCCGGAGCTGCCGGGAAGCCGCCCACTTCGAGTGCTTGGCGCCTACGTGGTAACTGGCATTTTGGGTATTGGTTTGTCTGTCCTGCCGTTTCCTGGCACGGTACTCGGAGTCGTCGCCGGCGCGCTTACCTTGTTCCTGTTCTATGTATTAGGCGTGTTTCATGCTCCAGCATTCGCCGTACCATTTGCTGCGATCATGGCCGGCTATGTCGTGTCAGATGCCCCGAAAGCTTTTGGGATCCTGATGATCTATACCGTGGTGGTTATTGGCATGGCAACAGCGACCAACCGATTGCTCGGCTACCGCTCCTACCCGGAAAAATGGTGGTAGTTGAGGCGTTAAACCTGAACAGCTAGTACGCAGGCCGCAATGAGCATGAGCACGCCACCAACGCGATAAACCATTGTCATGGTCGGCCTCGTATACCAACGGGTATCACCGGCTTTTGGCTCGCGGGCGACAAGCCCTAATAGTGCGAGCAAGAAGCCAGGCACCGCCATCCAAAGGAATTCCATTTGGGCGAACTCAGGTACTTCACCTAAGGCATTGGCCAAGATCACCGAAACAAGCAAACCGAAAACCAGCATAAGTACAAACAGCGGGACCCCGTCCGGGATAACTTGCCATAGGGCCGGTGAGTTCTTGAACCGGTGCGAAAGCAATGCGAGCAACCCGGGTAGCAGGAATAACAGGGCCGCAACCCAAAGTTGCCAGACATTTCCGACGAATGCTGCGGCGATAAACAAGAAGGCACCGGTGCGAACGAAAGCCGAAATTACCTGCTGAGTGGTACTGGGATCGGGAAGATTGGTTGGCGAAAGGGCGCGCATCCGCCCGGGCACCTTGCGGGCCGCGGCTTCTTCCAGCAGCACTTTTAGGAGTAGTGAAATAAGTGCGACGAGCCCGAGCAATCTGGCTTGGTTGGCGATCGGGAAATCAAGTGCGCCCAGACTTGGTAGCGCCTGAACGATCGCAATGGTTGTCCAGGCACCGATCAGTGGCACAACAACTAGGTCGGTAAGGCGCTCCCAGGTTGCCACGCGACCACTGGTGCGCCGCCGGCGAATATCGCGGAAGCTCCCGGCAATAAGGCCGGGGCCCACCATAATCAAGCCCACACCGATCAAAGTTCTAACACTTGAGGCATCGACTATCCCACCCGATAGTGCGACCACAACGGCAAATGCGACCGAACCAATAAGGCCGGCGAGTGCATCGAAGATGCCAATTACCAGCAGCGGAATCATGAAAGCGAGCACAGCGGGCTCAGCTCGACCACCGACACTTACGGCCGCGAAAATACCAAGCAGCAAGGCGGCCAAGGGCAGCAGCAGGCTGAAGCTTCCGGTGAAGGCGCGAAGTGGTGCGGCATCGGTGAAGGTGCGGCTGAGCAGTGGGCTAACTTTGGCGACCGCAGTGCCAGCACTGGTTAGTGCCAACGCCGCACCGGCACGCCGTGGCAGGCTTGGCGTGTCAATTTCATCAAGTTCATCGGCGCGACCGCGCACAGCGGTATCGATGCCACCACCGCTAGCCCCAGCTGGTGCACCTCGGGAAGA
>JBAXHK010000241.1:0-3364 GCA_037138935.1 Actinomycetes bacterium | reverse complement strand
TGATTAGGCCCGAGGCCTGGTGCATATTGACAACGAATTCATCCATCGCCGCTAGCGGCGCGGCACTGGGCTTGACGACTATGTCGATACCGCCATCGAGTTCGGTGAGGTCGGCTTCGGTGACGATGCAGGCGATTTCGACGATCTCATCTGATCCGAGGTCAAGGCCGGTCATTTCAAGGTCAATCCACACCATGCGGTCTTTGGTCATGCCCTAACTCTACTGAGCGACCCGGTGCACGATACCTGTCTTCCGTACTTGGATTTCCCCGGGATTAGTAGCGGTCGACGCCGATAAGGCCAAAGATGAGCAAGATCAGGAACAGCAGCAGAATCAGTGCGGGCAACCCTTCGCGGGCTTCTTTCCGCCGCAGATGCACCACGATGGCGCCAAGCATCATTACAGCCAGGCCAAACGCTGATAACAGAGTCAAAACGGATGGGACGAAAGGCACGATCGGTGGCAGGAATAGGCCCAAGCCGCCGAGGAGTTCAAGGGCGCCGATTAACTTGGTAGACCACGGGCTGAAGGTTTCAGCCCAGGCCATGCGCCGGCGAAGCTTGACAGTAGGGGTTACCAGCTTTGTCACCCCGGCTGCCACAAAGGCAAATGCCAGGAGAAATTGCAGTATCCAGACCGTGAAACTCATAATCGGGCAAGGTAGCAGATAATCTGCCCTTGTGACCGAAATTGTCTATCCGCCGATAGTTTTTACCGCTAAGACCCTTTTCAGGGCCTTGGGTATTAAGTTCGACATCGTTGGTACCGAAAACTTGCCACGGGTTGGCGGCGCGGTGATAGCTATCAACCACACCAGTTACTTGGATTTTGCTCTTTCCGGGATACCCGCTGATCGAATAGGCCATCGCTACGTGCGCTTTATGGCAAAGGATGGAATCTTCAAACACAAGGTGGCCGGCCCCCTAATGCGCGGAATGCATCACATCCCGGTTGATCGGGACGCTGGATCGCAGGCGTTTCGCGATGCAATGCGCGCATTGAAGTCCGGCGAACTCGTGGGTGTCTTTCCGGAGGCAACCATGAGCCGCTCGATGGAAGTCAAGGAGATTAAGAGCGGTGCCGTGCGCATGGCAGTTTCAGCCAATGTGCCGTTAATCCCCATGATTGTTTTCGGGGGAGCGCGAATACTTAGTTATGGGCGCAAGGACTTAACGCGTGGGCGCACCGTTGCAATGACGATCGGTGCTCCAATGCACCCAACTCGAAGTGACGATGCTGAGTTGGTCAACGGGCAACTTCACCAAACACTCCAGCAACTTCTAGATGAGACCATTGATCGATACCCACCGCCAACACCAAAAGAGATGAATTTGCCCGAAGGGGCGTGGTGGCTGCCTGCTCGGCGTGGTGGGTCTGCGCCAACACTAGAAGAAGCCGAAGCGATTGAGGTTCAAGTGCGCGCCGAACGCGCAGCGCGCAAGGCGCAAAGTGGAACCGCGGTTGAGGATTCCTGATACATGCGCGAATTGATCTTGCATATAGGTAGAGCCAAGACGGGCACCACCACCTGGCAAGAAATGGTTGGGCTGAAACGCAAAGAGCTCGAGTCCGCAGGGGTTAAGATCCCTAAGTTCTTCCACGGCGACAACCATGGTGAGCTTGCGGCTGCTTTTGCAGCTCAACCCGGGCGCCTTGGCCGTGCCTACGCGGTTGAAAGCCCTGAAGATCAATTGGGGCTACAAGTAAAGCTGGCGAAAAAATTTGAGCGAGACTTAACCGACGGCACTTGGTTATTCACGAGCGAGCACCTCTCAACGAGATTACGTGGCCCAAATGAAGTTGATGGCCTCTACGAATTTCTCGGTAGATATTTCGACCGGATAAGAGTTTTTGCCTACGTGCGGCGCCCAGATGACCTAGCTCCCAGCGCGTTCGCTGAAACAATCAAGGCTGGTCGATCTCATGGCTTTAACCGGAAATATGCGTTACAGGCGATGGCATTCTTCGACCATGCGGCCTTTGTGAAAATATGGGAGCGGCCTTTGCGCAGCGAAATCACCTTTACGCTGCGGCCCTACGTGCGCTTAGGCCACCTCGATGACATGTGGCAGACGGTATTTACCCTTGCTGGGCTCACGCCACCGCCTTTTCAATTGTTATCGGAATCAACAACGTCGATTAATGAGTCACTGTCAGCTGCCGCACTCCGTTACCTGCAGGAAGTAAATCCACTGGTGCCGGATGGGCTTATTTCAAATAAGTCACGGCGCATGCTCATTGCGGCGCTGTCGGGCAGAAGCGGTGAACGCCTGCTCTTGGCTCCGAATGTGCATGAGACTCTAAAGTCGGAGCAGTTGTTGGCAGGTGGCTTGAATCATGTTGACTTCGCGGGCGATCCGAGGTGGCAGGCGTGGTTCGACGCACCACCGGCAATCACAGGTGACTGGCCGAAACTTGGCGACCTTGAACGTGTTGAGTTCAACAATTTGGTAAAAGAGGCAGGGGTAACCCTCAATGAACACGACGGCGAACCTGCAACCCAAGGCGAAGCATCGCGGGTGATCCGCCGTGCGGCCGTGCGGCTAACGAAATGGTAGGCGGTCAGACCGCGTAAATTACGCCACCGGACTCGACTACGGATATTTGCTCCAGCGGCCGTTTGGCTGGACCGCGCAGAACATCCCCGGTATCCCCATCGAAAACCGCACCATGGCATGGGCAGCGAAATTGATTGCTCGGCTGGTCATAGCCGCAGGTGCATCCTTGGTGGGTGCATGCGCCGTTGTATGCCAGGTAGGTACCAGCCTTGGGCTGCAATAAGAACGAGGCGGAGTTAGTCTTCGGATCCGTGAAGGCGGTCACGGTCCCAACAGCAACACTTGAGGTGTTAGCTATTGGTACTCCGCCCTTGGGTGGTCCAGCAGGTGCCCCTGTTGGTGCTGTTATGGGTGACTGGGTTGTGGGGAGGACTGCTGCAGCGCCAGCTGCCGTCACTGAATCAGATCCGCTACCGGCAAACATGCGGCCCACCGCACCTAGTGCAATGGCCCCGGCCCCTATCGCACCGGCAATGACACCAGTACGGATTACGGTTCGCCGATCAACCTCAGCTTTAGTTTGCTCAGACTCGATCGCTGGTGCGGGGACAGCGAGGCGCATTTGCCGTCTAGTCGCATTCTTGATGATGGCGTTCAGGGAAAGCAAGCCACCATCGCCTCCAATTAAGAGGGGGGTGAAAGCGAACAGGAAAACTATGTCTGGGCCGAAGAAATATGGGGTAACACCCCAGCTGACGGTGAGTAGAAATGAGAAGCTCAGGAGCAGTCCACCCAGAGCAGCAACCCGAGTCCACAGGCCAAGAAGGATGCCGAGCCCCACTGCCAGTTCGCCGAGGGCGATCGT
>JBAXHK010000240.1:0-3371 GCA_037138935.1 Actinomycetes bacterium | reverse complement strand
CGCGGCGGCATGGCCGAGGTGCACGAAGGCCGTGACCTGCGCCTAGGCCGGCGAGTAGCCGTGAAGATCCTGCGGCCCGACCTCGCCCGCGATCCATCATTTCAAGCCCGTTTTCGTCGCGAGGCGCAATCTGCCGCGGCCTTAAATCACCCAAATATCGTCGCCGTCTACGACACCGGTGAAGACACCTTGATGGGTGAGGGCGAGACCGCGGTTATCGTGCCTTACATCGTTATGGAGTACGTCGATGGCATGACTCTTCGCCAACTACTCGCAAGTGGGCGGCGTTTGCTACCTGAGCGAGCCCTTGAGATCAGCGCCGGGGTGCTGTCGGCTTTGGATTATGCACATCGGCACGGGATAGTGCATCGCGATATCAAGCCGGCCAACGTGATGCTTACCCGCACCGGTGATGTAAAGGTGATGGATTTCGGTATCGCTCGCGCGATGAACGACACCAACACCGCAACCATGACAGCGGCTCAGTCGGTTATGGGTACAGCTCAGTACCTATCACCTGAACAAGCGCGCGGTGAAGTTGTTGATGCGCGTAGTGATCTTTATTCCGCAAGTGTTTTGCTCTATGAACTCCTCACGGGCAAGCCGCCATTTACCGGTGACTCACCGGTATCGATCGCCTACCAACGTGTCTCTGAGATGCCAACCCCGCCATCACAGGTAGATCCTGGGGTTACCCCTGCGATTGATGCGGTGGTGTTGCGAGCTCTCGCCAAAAGCCCTGATGACAGATATCAGACCGCTGCTGAATTTCGCGCTGACGTTGAGCGGGCCATTGCTGGCTCCCCGGTGACGGCTGCTGTTCCGATGATCACCATTGATCAGACCCAGCAGCTGACACCGGTGGCGGCGGCTGGGATCCAACAGCGACCAACCTATCGGGGTAAGAGTAAAACAGGTCGGCGCATTGGCTTCACCATTATTAGCCTCGTTGCAATTGTCGGCGCTATCTTGGGGGCGGTACTGATCGCCCGATTTGTTTTCGGGGCGGCAACAGTTGGCAAAGTTCAAGTGCCGAACCTTGATGGGTTGACTATCGAGCAAGCCACCAACGCACTTGATGATTTCCAACTGCGTCTAGGTGCGCAAACTCCAGAGGTTTCAGATCGGCCATCGGGTACGATCATCGCCCAGCAACCAGCAGCTGGTGAAACACTCGAGCAAAATCAAGCGGTAAATGTCACTATTAGTGGGGGCCTGGAGCAGGCCACGGTGCCGCAACTTGTCGGGCTTACTTCCCTTGATTCTGTCCGTCTTGCACTCAGTGATGCCAACCTGCAACTTGGCACCATCAAAGAGAAGGCCTCAAGCCAGCCAACCGGTTACGTGCTCGCGCAGGATCCACCCGAGGGAACGCAGGTTGAAGCTGGCTCCATGATTTCGATCAGTGTTTCCTCCGGGCAAGTGCGAGTACCCGCTGTGATAGGCGTCAGTGAAGCCCAGGCTCGTAGTGATCTCGTGCAAGTCGGGCTCGATGCCCAAGTAGTTAAGCAATCCGACGACACCGTTGCATCGGGCACCGTGCTCGCGCAAAGCCCACTACCTGGTACCGCCGTTGACCGCGGCACCTTGGTAACTATTACCGTGGCGATCGCCCCGGAGCCGACGGCCGAACCAACATTTGAACCGTTCCCGTCTGAACCAGCACCGGTACCCGAGCCAGTGCCGGTGCCAACGCCAACTCCCACGCCAACTCCAGCGCCAACTCCAGCGCCAACCGGTTAGGCGTTCTCGCTTGATGAGTTAAGGGTGGCCAACCACTGGAGCAAGACCAACACTCATTGCGAGTGCATCCGGGGAGCCGCAAGTAACCAGCCAATTGGCAAGCAGTTGATGTCCGCCCTCGGTTAATACTGATTCAGGATGAAACTGCACACCCTCGACGGGAAGAAAGCGATGGCGTAGCGCCATGATCACCCCGGATTCGGTAGTGCCTGTCACCTCGAGCTCCACCGGCACTGTTGCGGGATCAACTGCGAGTGAGTGGTAACGCGTTGCGGTGAATGGGTTCGGTAGCCCGGCGAGTACGCCTTGGTCCTGGTGTTGAACTAGTGAAGTTTTGCCGTGCACTAATTCGGGTGCGCGGTTTACGGTCGCGCCGTAGGCAACCGCAATCACTTGGTGGCCAAGGCAGACACCCAAAATTGGGACGTGGCCGCCACACTGGTTCACGATGTCGAGGCAAACGCCGGCATCCTCGGGTGTCCCCGGGCCCGGCGAGAGCAGTACCCCGTCAAAATTCAGTGCTTCTTGAGCGGTGACTTCGTCATTGCGCAGCACCACAACCTCGGCGCCCAACTGGGCCACATACTGCACCAAGTTGTAGACGAAGGAGTCGTAGTTGTCCACGACAAGAATCCGGGTCACCGGACCATTGTTCCCGGCGCTGCCGACCGTCATCTAATCTGGGTCCGCTGGGCTAGACCGAGGCCAGCTTTCGCAGGAGGGTTTAACCGTGCCAGAGTCCAAGGGCCGCAAGAAGGAAGTGCGTTACACCCCTGAGCAGCCCAAGGGTGAGCGTAAGGTCGCCCGCCTCGGCTCCCCGCGCTGGCTAGCCCCGGTGATGTCGGCCTGTTTTATTATCGGCCTGGTCTACATCGTGGTTTTCTATATCGCCGGCTCCTCAATCCCGATCATGCGGGACCTGAATTCCTTGATAAACGTGGCCATCGGCTTTGGTTTTATCTGTATTGGGTTCATTCTGTCCACCCGTTGGCAGTAAGCCCGTCATCCACAGGGTTTTCCCCAGCATGGGGAGAACTACACTCGTGTAATTAAAGTTTTGGTCTACACCGTGCTAGGGATTGGTAGTTCTTCGAGTCTTGGAGAGAGGTGAGAAGTTCATCATGACTAACAATGGTCGTCCTGTTGCCGAGGTCGGGCCTATTTCCCAGGACCCCTTAGAGGGCAGCGGGGTGCAAAGGGCTATTCCCGGAGCAAGGTTCGCCGCACTGAACCCGGTGCAGATCGATTCCGAGGAGAGCGCTCTTGAAGCGCTTTTGCTGATGCGTGGCGATCGGTGAAGAGGGCGCGCCGGCGGGCATCAGAAGCTGCAGCGGTACCAAGCCCACTGCTGCCATGTTATCGACGATGCTCAGCGCCGAAGTTGGGGATGATGTTTACGGAGAAGACCCTACTGTCACTCGTTTAGAACAGGAACTTTCTGAACGCGTTGGGATGGAAGCCGGTCTATTTGTGTGCAGCGGTACTCAATCAAATTTGCTCGGTATCATGAGTCACTGTGAACGTGGTGATGAGTATATTGCAGGCCAACAAGCGCATGTCTATCGCTGGGAAGGTGGCGGCGCAGCTGTCTTAGGAAGTATTCAGCCGCAGCCGCTTGAATTTGAACT
>JBAXHK010000239.1:0-3386 GCA_037138935.1 Actinomycetes bacterium | reverse complement strand
CTTGGAGGTTACGTGGATCTACAGAACTCGTTCACGGTGCCGGCGGATATTGATACCGCCTGGAAGACATTGCTAGACGTTGAGTCAATTGCACCTTGCATGCCAGGGGCGACCTTGGAGTCGGTAAATGGTGATGAGTTCACCGCGAGTGTAAAAGTCAAACTCGGCCCGGTTTCGATGACATACAACGGCGCGGCCCGTTTTTTAAGTAAGGACGAGGCAAATCACACCGCGGTCATCGAAGGTACCGGTAAAGAAACTCGTGGTGCCGGCACTGCTCAGGCCCTGATCACTACTAACTTGGTGGCCGAAGCTCCGGACCGAACCCGAGTTGATGTGACCACAGCCTTGACTATTACCGGTAAAGCCGCCCAGTTCGGTCGAGGCGTTATGCAAGATGTCGCGGGGCGCATTATTGATCAATTTGCGAACAACCTTGAGCAGGTTATCGGTGCGCGCGGCGACCATGCCGCTGCTGTGGCTGCTGGTGACACTACTGCGACGGTTGCTCCACCGGTTATCAAAGCGGCAGACAGCATTGATCTGCTCGGCACCGCGGGTGCGCCTGTTCTCAAGCGGGCAATCCCGGTGATCATCGGAGTGGTTGTTGTTGTTGCAATAATTTGGTGGCTAATAGCTCGTTGAGTTGGAACCTTTTCAATTGCTAACCCATTGGGATAAACCGAACAGGGAAAGGGGTAGGGGATGCAAACACCTGCGCCAGTTGAATATGCGCGAGCCACTTCGGTTGCCGATGCCATTAAATTATTGGAACAGCACGGTGAAGATGCCAGGCTGCTGGCCGGTGGGCACAGCCTGTTGCCAATGATGAAATTGCGCCTTGCTCGACCAGAAATTCTGATTGATCTCAACGATCTTGATGAGCTGCGCGGAATTCGGCTTGAGGGTGACGAAATCGTTGTGGGCGCCATGGTGACCCACGCTGAAATTCTCTCCTCTGCGGTATTGGCAGAGCACTACGCCATTTTCCGAGAAGCGGAGAAAGTTATCGCCGACCCGATCGTGCGCAATAAGGGCACCATCGGGGGATCCATGTGCCAGGCGGATCCGTCCGAGGATCTATCGGCCGTTGGGTCGGCACTCAAAGGTTCGGTGGTAATTCAAGGAAGTGGTGGCAAGCGCACTTTGGCGCTACGCGAATTTCACGAAGGCCCTTACGAGACCAAAGTCGCCGACGCTGAAATCCTCACCGAGGTGCGATTCCCAATCCGCCCGGGTGCTGGCAGCGCCTACGAAAAGGTGGAACGACGGGTTGGCGATTGGCCGGTAGCCTCCGTAGGCGTCTTCGTGGTCGTATCCGGCGGAGTGGTGAAGGATTGCGGCATCGGGCTCACGGCGGTTGGCGCCGAGCACTTCTGCGCCCCGGAAGCTGAAGCCTTCTTGATCGGCAAAGCCCCCTCGGAAGAGAACTTCGCAGCGGCTGCCAAGTTGGCTGCCGATGCATGTACCCCCTATTCGGATCAACGGGGCCCGGCCGACTACAAGTTGCACCTAGCCCATGAGCTCACCGTCCGCGCGCTGCGTCGTGCCGCCGCATCTAGCCAAGGAGCCTGACATGGAAGTAACTATCACGATCAACGGAACGCCGGTAACAAGTGAAGTTGAGCCCCGGAAATTACTGGTTCACTTCGTGCGCGAAGACGCTGGCCTTCGTGGCACGCACTGGGGTTGCGATACCTCAAACTGCGGAACTTGCGTGGTCTGGGTCGATGGCTCACCGGTCAAAAGCTGCACGATGCTGGCCGCCCAAGCCGATGGGCATGAGGTCACCACGGTTGAGGGGCTAGAAAAAGGTGGAGAACTCGATCCCATCCAGAAGGGCTTCATGGAATGCCATGGGCTCCAGTGCGGTTTTTGCACTTCTGGAATGATGATGACAGGTCGCTGGCTTTTGGATAACAATCCGAATCCTTCAGAGGAAGAAATTCGCGAGTGCATCTCTGGCCAAATCTGCCGATGCACCGGGTACAAAAATATTGTTGCATCAATCCAATGGGCTGCCGAGCATCCAGCGACAAGTGAGGTGACAGCATGACCGCAGTAGAAGAGGTGCCGCTGAGTGCGGCTGGTAACCCAATCGGGTTTGGCTCCATGCGTAGAGTTGAGGACGCACGTTTCGTGCGCGGCCAAGGCAACTACGTGGACGATGTAAATCTACCGGGGATGCTACACAGCGCCATCTTGCGCAGTCCGCACGCGCACGCGCGAATTATTTCGATTGACGCCTCTGCCGCAGAAGCACTGCCAGGGGTAGTGGCTGTCATTACCGGAAAAATCCTCGAGGGTATTCCGCGTCCATCGCTACTCGGTGACAACTTCGCCTGGATGCCTACCCTTTCCTACGATACGCAGGCGGTTCTTGCCACCGACAAAGTTCGTTTCCAAGGGCAGGAGGTGGCTTATGTCATCGCTGATACCCGCTACATCGCCAAGGATGCACTTGAGCTGATCGATGTCGATTACGAAATCTTGGAGCCGGTCATGGATGCCAAGCGCGCCATGGATGCTGGAGCGCCAATTATTCGTGATGACAAGGGTCAGACGGATAACAGCATTACAGACGTTCATGGGAACAAAACCTGGGAATCCGGTAATGCGGAGTCGACAGCTGCGGCGATGGCTGCTGCTAAGGCAGACCCCAATTGCGTAGTTGTCACTCAGGAGATCATGTACCCACGGGTACATCCGGCACCCATGGAAACTTGCGGCTCGGTGTCATTTCTTGACAAGGTGACCGGTCAATTGACCATGTATACGACGACGCAGGCACCACATGCGCACCGCACGGTGTACGCGATGGTAGCTGGGCTCCCAGAGCAGAAAATCCGAATTATCAGCCCCGATATCGGTGGTGGATTCGGCAATAAAGTGCCTGTCTACCCCGGGTACGTGCTTTCGGTTATCGGCACGATCGTTACCGGTAAGCCAGTTAAGTGGATGGAAGATCGCAACGAGAATCTAATTTCCACGGGTTTCGCTCGCGACTACCACATGACAGCCTCCATCGCAGCCACCGAAGAGGGCAAGATTTTGGCTGTAGATGTAGATGTGCTTGCCGATCACGGTGCCTCTAATGGGGTGGCCCAGCCGACTAATTACCCGGCGGGTTTCTTCAATATTTTCTCAGGTTCATATGACTATCCCGATGCACATTGCAAAGTGACGCCGGTATACACAAATAAGGCCCCCGGTGGTGTCGCATATGCGTGCTCCTTCCGTATTACCGAGGCTGCTTATGTCATTGAGAGGGTCGTGGATTGTCTAGCTCAGGAATTAGAGATGGATCCGGCCGAACTTCGGTTGAAGAATCTGTTGCGTCCAGAGCAGTTCCCGTACACCTCACCGACAGGTTGGGAGTACGACTC
>JBAXHK010000238.1:0-3392 GCA_037138935.1 Actinomycetes bacterium | reverse complement strand
AGTTTTTGGAAGGCGTCGAAGATGCCAGCCGAGAGGTGCTCGGCATCCTCCCCGGTGGTCCACACGTTTTTACCGCGCTTGCCCATGACAATCGCGGTGCCGGTGTCCTGGCACATTGGTAGCACTCCGCCGGCTGAAATATTTGCATTTTTGAGGAGATCGAGTGCGACGAAACGGTCATTGGGGCTGGCTTCTGGGTCTTTCAAAATCGACGCAAGTTGCTCGAGGTGCCCGGGGCGGAGCAGGTGCGAAATATCCTTTATGGCTTCAAACGCCAGGAGTCGAAGGGCCCCAGGCTCAACTTGCAAGAAGGTACGACCGTCGGCCGACACCGTGGAAACACCATCAGCGGTAATGAGCCGATATTTGGTGGTGTCCTCGCCGATGGGCAAGAGGTCTTGGTACTGAAAGTCCATGCCCTCAGAGTAGACCTTTGCTCCTCGGAGGTTTGGGGTGCTCACACTGTAATTCGCGGATGGTGCCGCTCTTGCTGCGCATGACGATCGAATGGGTGGTCGGACCGTCTGGGCCGAAGTGGACGCCGCGGAGTAGATCCCCATCAGTGATGCCCGTTGCGCAGAAGAAGATGTTGTCTCCGGTTACCAGATCATCGGTGGTCAAAACCCGGTCAAGATCGTGACCGGCATCAAGGGCCTTGCGGCGCTCAGCATCATCGCGCGGCCAAAGGCGAGCCTGAATTGTGCCGCCGAGGCAAGCCATTGCACAGGCCGCGATGATTCCTTCGGGAGTGCCACCAATCCCGGCGAGCAGATCAACACCGGTACCTGGTCGTGCGGCCATAATGGCGCCGGCTACGTCTCCGTCGGTAATGAATTTGATTCGGGCACCCGCCTTGCGGACATCGTCCACCAGTTTTTCGTGCCTCGGGCGATCAAGTATGCAAACGGTCAAGTCTGCGACGCTCTCACCTTTGAGCTTTGCTAACTGTTCTAGGTTCCAGGCGATGGGAGCGGTGATGTCGATAACATCGCCGCATTGGGGGCCGACCACGAGCTTGTCCATATAGAAGACCGCACTTGGGTCAAACATGGCCCCGCGCTCTGCCACGGCGATAACCGCGATGGCATTGGGCATCCCTTTCGCCGCCAAAGTGGTGCCATCGATTGGGTCAACCGCAACATCTGCTTCTGGGCCGGTGCCATCGCCCACGCGCTCGCCGTTGAAAAGCATCGGGGCGTCATCTTTTTCGCCTTCGCCGATGACGACGACGCCGTTCATCGACACACTTCCGATCAAGGAGCGCATAGCGTTCACGGCGGCGGCGTCGGCGCCATTTTTGTCTCCTCGACCGACCCACCTGGCGGCGGCTATAGCCGCCGTCTCGGTAACGCGCACCAATTCCAATGCAAGGTTGCGGTCAGGGACTTCGCCGCTGGTGACCAAGGCGCTCGGATCACTCATATGGGGCTCCACGCGGTGAGCCTAGCGGTTTGGCACGTTGCGTTCGCGCCTTAAGTGTGAATGCAGCATCATTAAGTGGTGACCACCCCTAAGCCAACCGGGCGACCCACTGCACGGATGCGCCAAACCGTGGGAGACATGGTTCGGTCGATGGGTTTGGTGCTGGCCCTGATCGCGGTAATTTTGCTGGTAACACTCCGGCCGCAACCGGATGCGGTCAAAGTGGTGGACCCGACCCAGGTACTGATCGCCGCCAGGGCACTGGCGCCCTTTACGGTCGAGATTCCCGAGGGCCTAGCGGGCTATCAGGTGACAAGTGCGAGGTGGCAGGAGACTTCGGCGTCGGCTGGTGATCTAGTGCTGCACCTCGGTTACGTGACCCCGGGTACTGAATATGTGCAATTTAGCCAATCTGCATCTGACAACCTGAAATTCATTGATGAGCAAACAGCCGGTGGAATCGCAAGTGATCAAGTCAAGCTGTCCGGCCAGACCTGGCAGCATTACGAATCCCCTGAACGTCGGTCATTGGTGCGCACGGTAAACGGGGTAACCACGGTAATCAGTGGCACCACCACCGAAGGCGAACTTGAGCGAGTTGCGAGCTCGTTGACCGCTGGCTAGTCGGGAGCCTTGGCTTGTTCGAGTCGTGCGCGAGTGGTGTCGAGCCAGCCCTGGCACACCGCTGCCAGCGCCTCGCCGCGTTCCCAGAGTGCTAATGACTCTTCCAGGGTGAGCCCCCCGGCCTCGAGTTGCTGCACAATCTTCGCTAGTTCATCACGCGAAGCCTCAAAACTTGGGGTTTGGGCTTCATCTTGCTTCTTTGCGGTCATCGGGTCTCCTTAATTCGAGTTGCGGCGAAGCGCCCCTTGGCTAAGCGGATGTCGACGATTTGCTCGTCCTTTACTTGTGCATCATCACGAACAATTGAACCGTCTCCGGCAAGGACGATCGCGTATCCACGATCAAGGGTTGCTGCTGGGGATAGTGAACGAACCTGTGCGGCTAGGTGCGCTACCTGAGCTGCCGATCGTTCAACAATGTGGCTAATCACCGTGGTCATCCGGCGGCGGTGGTCGCGAATCTGCGTGGCTTCGCGTTCGAATTGATTTGCCACCGACACTCTTGCGCGATTGCGCAGCCCACTAACTATCGACTCCTGCTCGACTAGTGATGGCACTACCCGTTTGGCGGCATCGGTTGGGGTTGATGCGCGTAGGTCTGCGACAAAATCTAAGAGTGGAGCGTCTTGCTCATGGCCGATGGCACTGACAATTGGTGTGCGGCAATCGCTGACCGCTCGAACCAAACTCTCATTACTAAATGGGAGTAGATCTTCGACGCTGCCGCCGCCTCGCGTGATGATGATGACGTCAACCCCTGCAACTGCCTCAAGGTCTTGTAGAGCTCCGATCACCTCTGGTACGCATTGCATACCTTGCACCGCGACTTCGCGGATCTCGAACTCGATACCGGGCCAACGTTCGGAGGCATTAACTGTGACATCGTGCATCGCGGCGCTTCCGCGTCCGCAAATTAGTCCAATTTTACGGGGTAGGAACGGCAGTGGTTTCTTCCGCTCTGCTGCGAATAACCCCTCGGCGGCGAGCAAGGCGCGCAGGCGTTCGAGTTGGGCTAGGAGGTCTCCGATCCCGACGGCGCGAATTTGTTTGGCCCGAAACTGCAGGCTGCCCTTGCCGGTATAGAACTCCGGCTGCGCGAACACGATGATCCGTTGCCCGGCTGCTACCGGTGGCTCCACCGCCAGTACGCGGACGCCCGCTCCCAACGCCGCCTCCGATGTCAACACCAACCCCTCCGCCTCCCCAAAGACCGCCTTCACTACCATGACGCCAACCACCACCACCACCACCACCACCTCCAACCCCACCACCACCTCCACCACCACCACCACCTGCATGACTGCGCGCACGTGGCCCCTGTCGGGGATCACAGGGGTAAAGTCACCC
>JBAXHK010000237.1:0-3393 GCA_037138935.1 Actinomycetes bacterium | reverse complement strand
TAGGAACCATCTTCCTTCACAAATAAGGAAGCGGCAAGAAAGCCCTAACGGTTCAGGATAGCTAATTCTTGAATCAATATGAAAACACGTGCTGGGTGTGAAATCAATTAAAAGTTTGTTATGTCTTCAGAAATAGGAGGCTTAAACCTGCTCGAACCGTCATCTGCCGACCCTAAACCTGCTCGAACCGTCATTCTTGGGCCGATTTATGACGGTTTCAGCAGGTAGAAGGATCGGGAACCTGCTCGAACCGTCATTCCTGGGCCAATTTATGACGGTTTCAGCAGGTGGAAGAATCGGGCACCTGCTCGCCGATGCTGGAATGTCAGGTCGCAACTTGGACCGTGAGCCACGGAGGATCCCTCCCCTACACGTTGACACAGCTACTTACGACGAGCGCCTCTCCACCACTAAGGGAGGCTCCGCCTTGAAGAACCGGCGCCAGGTCTGAGCGACCAATTCGGGGTGCTCCATCTGCGCCGCATGCCCGGAGTCGGGCAACACCATGACATGGGCAGCACGAAAATGCCGGGTGATGCGATGGGCCGCCTGTGAATCTACTAAAGGATCCTTGTTGCCGTAGACAACCAAAGTCTCACATTGCACGCGCTCGGCTAACTTCCAGGGTCGGTCAGGGCCGACATCAACGAAGGTGCGAAGTAGGCCGCGTAATGAACGCAAAAATGCATCGCCGGCGTAGGTGAGGTGATCGCGATTTCGGGCCTCGTCGATGGCTTCATCCACTCGCTGAATAGGCAGCCGCCCAGGTTCGGCTAAGCAGGTGTTCATGGTACTTCTTACGCGGGCACCGGCATCAAGTTCAAGATATTTTGTAATCAATTTCTCGCCGACCCCCGGCACCGCAATGAGCGGGAGGTGCACATTGGCCTTGGTCGGCCGCATGGCTGGAAGTGCTGGTGAGATTAATGTCAGCGAGCGCACTAGATCTGGGCGGCGGGCGGCCAGTTGCAATGCCACCGCGCCACCGAGCGAGTTACCGAAGATGTGCACCGGAGCTTGCAGCTCATGTTCGATGAATTCAATTACAGAGGCCGCGTGGCCGGCCGGACTCATGTCACCATTTCGCGGTGGTGGCGACTGACCGAAGCCGCCAAGGTCGACGGCCCAACCATCGACTTCGGTGCGGAGGTCTTCCATTAAATCTGTCCAGTTGAGCGAGGACCCACCCAGGCCATGGATAAAAACCGCGGCCTGGACCCCTGCGGTTAGTGCCGGAGCATGGCGAACCGACATCGAGCAGGATGGCAGCCAGAACTCAACTACGGGCCAAGGGGCAATTAGTTGATCCACATGGGACAGATTACCCCGACTCCGTCAAGGGGGAAACCGTCAGGTTACTCGAGAGTAGGATTTCGGGGTGACCATCACCGGAGCCAAGCCAAGTGGGCGCCTGCCCAAATCTGAGCGCCGGACCCAAGTGTTGTCGTCAGCCCTCGAGGTTTTCGTCGACGCCGGGTATCACGCAACCGGCATGGATGACATCGCCGAGCGCGCCGGGGTGTCCAAGCCGGTGCTCTATCAGCACTTTACGAGTAAATTAGACCTTTATCTCGCGCTCTTGGATGCGGGAATCGATGAGCTTCACGCCTCCTACGCCGCGGGCCTGCGTTCTACTTCCGATAATAAAGTCCGAGTACAGCGCACGGTCCAGGCCTACTTCGAATTTGTTGAAGACCCACAAGGCGCTTACCGGCTGGTATTCGAAAGTGACCTGATAAACGAGCCGGCGGTGCGCGAGCGCGTTGATCAAGCAGACCTAGCTGTTGCCCAGGCAATTGCTCATATCATCACCGAAGACACCGGTTTGAGCCCGCAACAAGCACTCTTGCTCGGGTCAGGCATGCTCGGTATGTCTCAGGTGGCAGCTCGCCGCTGGTTACGCCACGCGCGAACTGACATCAGCCGCGAAGAAGCCGCCGAACTCATCGCCTCCCTAGGTTGGCGCGGCATTAGTGGATTCCCGCTATCGCACCCACCCGAGGAGTAAACCTCACCGTCTTGACACGATGACCACCAGAGATGACTATCAGCAGCACAACTACTGGCAGCACGACTCTTCGCAGCACTGCGAATGTTGTTCAACACTTGACAGGAGGACCGGCCGTGGAGGTCAAGATTGGTGTCCAAGACACCGCGCGTGAAATTTCACTCGAAAGTTCACAGGAACCAGCCGATATCATCAAAGCGGTTGAAGCTGCCATTACAAAAGGTGGCTTACTCTCGTTGACTGATGATCGTGGCCGCACGATCTTGGTGCCCGCGACGAAGATTGCCTATGTCGAGGTAGGCGCAGAAGCTACTCGCCGCGTTGGGTTTGGCAGTACGTCGTAGCTCTTGCGGTGCGAGAGTTACGCAGCGAGACCGAGAGCGGCCATCCGCTTGGTGTGGTTTTCGGTTAGGCGCGCAAGCATGCGGCCGATTTCGGCTAGGTCAGCACCCGGGCGATCTACTCCGCCAACTAGCAAACTTGATAAGGCATCGCGCTCAGCGGCAACGCGTTGGGCCTGCGATAAAGCCTCACCGACTAGGCGCCTGCCCCACAACGCAAGTCGCCCGCCAATACGCGGATCAGCGACTATTGCCGCACGCACTCGATCGACGGCAAAGGCCGAGTGACCCTTCTCTTCGCACACACTAAGAACTAGGGCATTTGTTTCAGGGTCAAGATATTTTGCGATCTCGACATAGAAGTCAAGGGCGATACCGTCACCGACATAGGCCTTAACTAATCCCTCTAGCCAGTCATTCGGTGCCGTGTGTGCATGAAACTCTTCGAGTGGCTGCCGAAATGGTGCGATAGCAACATCGGGTGAAACCCCGAGCTCAATTAACCGATCACGTAATGTTTCGAAGTGCCGATACTCCGAGGTAGCCATGCCAGCAAGTGCAGCCTTGTCATCGACCGTAGGGGCCATTACGGCATCAGCGGCGATCCGCTCAAAAGCGGTGAGTGCGCCGTATGCCAAGACAGCGAGCAGATCGACAACAGCCGCCCGATACTCCGGGTCGGTGTCCAATGTCTTAATCGAAGGCTGATCCATGGTGGTGAGAGGTTAGCGAAGGGCCAATGGGTAGACTCAAGGGAGTGACTACTTCCCCGGTCGACCCAACCTCGGCTCCCACCTTCGTGGAGCTCGGCACCGATCTCAAAATCGCCGAAGCCCTCGCTGCTGACGGCATTGAACGTGCATTCCCGATCCAGCAAATGTGCATCCCCTTGGCCCTTGAGGGCAAGGACTTAATCGGTCAAGCCAAGACCGGCACCGGAAAAACCCTCGGATTTGGTATCCCGCTGCTCCAGCGCGTCGACCTCGAAGGCGACCGCAGCGTGCCGCAGGCACTCGTGGTGTGCCCCACCCGTGAACTCGGCCT
>JBAXHK010000236.1:0-3393 GCA_037138935.1 Actinomycetes bacterium | reverse complement strand
GTGCGATTATTCGCGACACCCGCAAGACCACGCCCGGTATGCGCGCGCTCGAGAAGTACGCGGTGCGTTGTGGCGGTGGGCAAAACCATCGAATGTCACTTGCTGATGCTGCCTTGGTAAAGGACAACCATGTGCTGGCCGCAGGTGGTGTCGCCGAAGCCTTCGCGGCGGTACGGGCTAAATACCCCGCGGTCCCGGTTGAAGTCGAGGTCGATTCACTTGAACAACTTAATGAGGTGTTGGAAGCCGGTGCCGATTTGGTGTTGTTGGATAACTTTGACGTCGATCAACTTCATGAGGCGGTGAAGCGCACTGGCGGGCGCGCCAAACTTGAGGCTTCGGGTGGCCTCAGTTTGGGCGTGGCCGCTGCGGTAGCCGCCACCGGCGTGGACTACCTTGCGGTTGGTGCATTGACTCATTCGGCACCGGTTCTTGATATCGGTGCTGACTTACGGCAGGAGGCCTAAGTGCTGCTCGCCATTGACGTTGGTAATACCAATACGGTTCTAGGGCTATTTGATGGTGAGCCTCTGACGGCTTCATGGCGGATAAAGACCGATGGCCGCACCACCGCTGATGAATTAGTGCTTACGTACCGGGGCCTACTCGAGGGCCAGTCGAAAGTGACCGGTATCGCGATGTGTAGCACGGTACCAGCGGTGCTAAGTGAGATGCGCTTAATGCTCGATCGTTATTACAACGGTATCCCAACCATCATCATCGAACCTGGAACTAAGACCGGGGTGCCGATCTTGACCGATAATCCTAAAGAGGTTGGCGCCGACCGCATCGTGAACACTTTAGCCGCACATCACCTGTTTGGTGGCCCGTGCATTGTTGTTGACTTCGGCACGTCGACAAACCTTGATGTGGTGTCAGCGAAGGGTGAGTTTTTGGGTGGGGCACTCGCTCCTGGCATTGAGATATCCCTTGATGCCCTTGCCCAGCGTGCTGCGCAATTGCGCAAAGTTGAATTGGTGCGCCCGCGCTCACCAATTGGCAAGAACACGGTAGAGGCGTTGCAGTCGGGTGCCCTTTACGGGTTCGCGGGTCAAGTTGATGGTCTGGTGGATCGTATTCGCGAAGAACTTGATGAGTTGACCGCGGTTGTGGCAACTGGTGGGCTGGCTCCGATTGTGGTGCCCGAGTCGCGCACAATTACCCATCACGAACCTGATTTAACCTTGATAGGCCTGCGGTTGGTGTTTGAAAAGAATCAGTGATGGTGTGATGTGCCCCAGGGTTCACCTCTTGAAGTGAAATTCCCCGCCAAAAGTGGGGTTATCCTCATATTTTCATGAACTTTTGGAAATAGTTACGAATCAGGTTTGACTCCTGCCTAGTTGCATCGCAGGATCACCTCATGACAAAACGTGAAGGCTGGATCGCCGGGATTGTTGTTGCTGCTGTACTTCTGGCTGCAGCGGGGGTGTGGGCGATAGCTAAGCCGGCTTCTGATTCCTCGGCGGGTGAGTCGTGGCTGTTCTCTCAGTCGGCTGATGGTGGGTTCCTCAGTAAGAACGCTGACGGCAGTTACACGCTGGCCCTTACCGGAGTCGACCCAAACACGTTGGCCTTCACAGATCGTCCGGTTCGCTCAGCAAAGGTGCTCAGCACTACTTCGGTTGTCAATTCATGGAATGATTCGTTCGCCGGCGATGCGCCAAACGCAGTTCTCGTGGAGCTCAATCCCGCCGGGGCCGAAGACTCTGTTGTCATGACTCTAGGTAACCCAACAATGACCGGCAATGTGGTCTCTTATCCGGCAACCATCTTGGCCGATGAAGCAATCTCCGAAACCTTAAATGGTGTAGTTGGTTCGCAGCGGTCTACTCCACCCCTGAAATTTAACAGCGCATCACTATTTATCGACGGGGCAAGTTCGCTACCGTCCAGTGATTGGCCTTCTAATGTCCTTGTAGCACCTTATGTAGATGCGGGCGGCTGGCCGGTGCCTGACTTTGTCGGGATGGGTAGCGCGACGGGCCTGAAAAACTTCTCGGCCGGGTTCATTACCCAATCAGCGCCATGCGTGGCGCAGTGGGGCGGAGCCAATCAGCCGGTCACCGGTGGCACAGTTGCCGCGGCTATCACGGCTTTCCAGTCAGCCGGTGGCCGAGTGATTCCCTCAATCGGTGGCCAATCGGCACCAGAAGGTGGGCCGGATGATCTCAGCGCCAACTGCACCGATGTAGTGAAGTTGCAGGCGGCGTTTGAGCAAATTGTCAGCGGCTTAAGCCTTGATCGCCTTGACTTCGACATCGAAGCTTCAGGTGGCATCGTGTACAACCAGGCAAACTCCCAGCGACGCGCAGCAGCGGTGGCGGCCATGCAAAAGGCCCACCCGGAGCTACAAATAAGTTTGACCCTCGGAACCTTGCCTGATGGTTTACCTCAAGCAGCGGTCAGTGTCGTCAATGACTTCGTTAACGCCGGTGTTAAAAACCTGAGCCTCAATGCCATGGCAATGTGGTTCGGCTCTAACGAGCCGGATATGGGTGCAACGGTATTTGCATCAATGCAGGCCACACAGGCGCAGTTCCCTAACCTCCCGGTCGGCGTAACACCAGCACTTGGCGCACAGGGCTCGGGTGAAGACTTCACCACCGCTAATGCCTGCGCCCTCGGTGCGTCAATCGCCAAAGCCGGCAACGTGAGCAGCCTAGGTTGGTGGAAGGTGGGCCCACAGGCACCTGACGCTGATCCAGGTTATGTATTTGTGAGTAGCTTCCAGGCTGGTCTAAGCGGCAATCCTTGCCCCACCAGCCCACCGGGCCCACCGCAGCCAACGCCACCACCGGCCGGCACGGTTGGTGTTGACATTGCTCGTAGTTCAGGCACCACCACGATCTCCGTCAATGGATCGAGTGTGCCCTACCCAATGACGGTGGTGTTGTCTCCTTGGAGTAGCACGGTTACTTGGGTGGGCCAGGACTCAGGTTGTGCGCAACCGGGCTGCCTAGTAGTTGCTAACGGGACATTAACTATGACAACCAGCGATGCGGCGGTGGCTTTCGGTGAGAGCGGAACCTCAACTCCGACCACCTGCACCTACACCCGCAGTGATGGCACCACGGCACCGTGCTCGATTGGTGCTGTCACGGGGTCAGCTCCGCTCGCGCCATCGCCATCGGCTAGCGCTTCTGCGGCGCCGGCTACTTCGGCGGCACCGTCCTCGGCTCCGTCAGCGGCCTCGTCAACGGCGCCGCCAACGGCCCCGTCCTCGCCCGCGGTGATCGCACCATCATCGGCAGTGCCGTCGCTGAGTGAGAGTTAGGTTTTACCTGACGGCTAGCGGCGGTTACCCAACACCATTTGGGCCACCGCCGCTAGCCCGTGCACTGGACCTCGGGTGCGCGGGAGGATGAGGGTGCGGAGCCCAAGCCCGGTGCC
>JBAXHK010000235.1:0-3413 GCA_037138935.1 Actinomycetes bacterium | reverse complement strand
CCGTGTCAGCGGAATGCACCGTGCCCCCGTATTCGAGCGCCAAGGCACCTAAATGCGCATCGTTGACCAGATTCCCGCCCACTGAGGTAGGGACCAGCAGCGAGCGAATCGCCTGCGGATGACGACTTGTTGGCTGAAGCACCTGTACCTGCGGGGCTCCGAGCCACGTTTCAACCTCCTCCAATAGCTCACTAACTCCAATTGGATTGAGCGTCATTCGCGCAGAAGAGAGCACTCGCACATAGGCCACCAAGATAAGCCAACTCAGCCCCACTGCTTCTTCGCCATTGATGACTCCAGTCCACCATGCGTGCGCACGCTCGTGAAAGACTGATCTAACGTCAGCCGCATAAATCAGCAGGTTCGCATCAGGAATGATCATCTTGAGCCGCTGCCGCCGTTAACCGCGCCGTGACCGCAAGCAGGTGCTCATCATCCATCTCCGCCACCAGATCTAGAGCTTTGGTGACGTCGATTCCCTCCCGAACTCCCGCGTCAAAGGTGCGCACCACGACCGGTGCTCGAGGAGCGGGGGCCACGGCCATGCCGCGCCGAAGGTACCGATTCAGCACGGTCTTAAAGGGCTGTCCGGTATTACGAGATTCTGCTTGGAGCGCCATGGCCAAATCATCGTCCAAGGTGAGTGTTGTTCGCATGAGCCAACACTAGCCTGTTGGCATCAAGACATCAAGTGTGTAGACATCATGATGCCTCCTTGCTGTTTCCCAGCCTCTCCAACAATCCAGCCTTGACCGCCGGCCACTCGTCCGCAACCACCGAATACATGACCGTGTCGCGCACCGAGTCATCCTGGCGGCGCTGATACTGGCGAAGTACCCCTTCTTCGGTGGCGCCGAGCCGGGCGATGGCCTCTTGGCTGCGAACATTTCTGCTGTCGGTCTTAAGTTGCACCCGACCCATGCCGGAAACTTCGAAGGCCCAGGTCATGAGCAGCAGCTTGCATTCTGGATTCACCGCAGTCCCCCAGACCGCTGGGGTGTAAAGGGTGAAGCCGATTTCGAGTCTGGCATCAACGGGTGACACCTCTAGATAAGAGGTGGTGCCGACCACCGCACCGCTTTGCCGGACAACCCAAGGCCAGCGGCCGCCTTCATTGGCCGCGCCCAAAGTGGCTGCTAGCTCACCCGCCGTATTTGGCCGTCCACGCACATGGGTCCAAACTGAATCGTGATTGAGCACCGCGAATAAGTCAGCAGCATCACTTTCTTGAGCAAGTGTCAAGGTGACGTTGCTACCGGCCAAAACCGTGTCAGCCGGCATCGGCCACTGCACGTAGTTCTTCAAGGCGCGCTGGCGTCCGCTACCCGAGCAAATCGTTGATAGCGATGGTGGCATCGCGATCTTGGCCAACACCGATGGCGCTAATTCTGGTCCCAGAAATATCTTCGAGGAACTTCACGTAGTTGCGTGCATTGACCGGGAGATCACTAACTTCGCGGGCCCCTGAAATATCTTCTGTCCAACCCGGCATGTTTTCGTAGATCGGCTTCGCATGGTGAAACCCGGTCTGGGTCATCGGAAGCTCTTCGTAACGTGTGCCGTCAACGTCATATGCAACACACACTGGTATCTGTTCGAAGCCGGTTAGCACATCAAGTTTGGTCAAAAAAGTGTCAGTCAATCCATTAATTCGCGTCGCGAAACGTGCGATCGGCGCATCGAACCAACCGCATCTACGCGGCCGCCCCGTTGTCACCCCGCGCTCACCGCCGATGGTGCGGAGGCGCTCACCATCTTCGTCAAGGAGTTCAGTCGGAAACGGACCAGAACCAACTCGGGTGACATACGCCTTGAGGATGCCAATGACGCCGGTTATGCGCGTTGGGCCGATACCACTACCGGTGCACGCCCCACCCGCGGTTGCATTACTTGATGTTACGAACGGATAAGTGCCATGATCAACATCCAGCAAAGTGCCTTGGCCACCTTCGAGTAGCACCACCTTGCCATCGTCGAGTGCCCTATTAAGTAATAGTGAAGTGTCGGCGACATATGGGCGCAATATGTCCGCAAAGGCGAGTAACTCATCGGTGATGACCGCGGGGTCCAGAGCACGGCGATTGAACACTTTCACAAGGGTCTGGTTCTTATTTGCCAGTGCCCCTTCAACTTTTTGGCGAAGAATTGAAGGATCAAAGAGATCCTGAACACGAATACCCACGCGCGCGATTTTGTCGCTATAGGTAGGGCCGATACCGCGACCGGTGGTGCCGATCTTCGCGTTACCCAGAAAGCGCTCAGTGACTTTGTCTAGCGTGACATGATACGAAGTGATCAAGTGCGCGTTGGCACTTATCACCAACTTCGAGGTATCGATACCCCGCTCATTTAGTGCGGTCATCTCACCGAGTAACACCCCTGGATCAATCACCACGCCGTTACCAATTACGGGAACGACGTCGGGGGTGAGGATGCCACTCGGGAGCAGGTGCAATGCGAACTTCTGGTCACCAATAACCACGGTATGACCGGCATTATTGCCGCCTTGATATCTGACGACATAATCAACGCGGCTGCCGAGCAGATCGGTAGCCTTGCCTTTGCCCTCATCGCCCCATTGTGAACCGACAAGAATTATGGCAGGCATGGGTTTAGGGTATCGGAGAATCAGGCTAAGGCAGCAAGGCGCTCGGCCAGACGTTGACCAAGGGCCGCGCCCGAGAGCCAGGCGGTCTCAACTCTTGGGCCCCCCGCCCAGGCATCACCCGCCACACCGATATTGATCTTGTCATCCAAGTAGCACTCATCGGCCCGAGCTAAAAGCGGCCTCGCATACGTCCACCGTTGGATATCAACCCAAATCGGTTGCTCTGACAGCGCGAGGATCCTTTGCAGTGCCGCCAAAACGCTCGGTATGACCGCGGTTGGATCGGCCAGATGACCTGCTGCAAGGACGGGATTCACATGCGCGACCAAAACCGGCGCACCATCGCCGCGCCGGCTACCGTCATTGGCGATCCAAGTCAAAACCGCATCATCATTGACGAAGGCTCCGTCAAATGGAATCCAACAAATTGACTGGAAGACCGCGGTTACTGAAAGTGTCGGCTCCCAAACCACCCCGGAAGTTGCTTCGATTGTCGCTTCAAGTTCGGGCACTTTGGAATTTAGAAGCTGCCGCGCCTGGGGGTCGGGCATGCAAATGGCAACCGCATCCGCGGACCTACCATCCACCGATGGCTGACCACCGGTAATTGATACCGACTCAACTATGTGATGGTGCCGAATCTTGGTGCTAGGCAACCGCGTCGCTAGATCCTCAATGAGTGACCGCAGGCCGCCTACCGCCGCGTATCGCATCGGCCCTGCGCGCACCCCGGACACGCCTTGCGGAGATGCAAGATGAAATGCGTCAGTCCAGCCACGCGCAAGACCTCGCGCCTTCCAATCTT
>JBAXHK010000234.1:0-3423 GCA_037138935.1 Actinomycetes bacterium | reverse complement strand
CAAGAAACACAAATCGTACAGGTGCGTGCCGTTGGCTATGTAGAGCCAGAAGTTAGCGGAGTCATAGGCGCCATCGGTGATATCGAACGGGAATGTCGAAAGCTGCACGATCTGACCAATGAGGGTCACCAATGTGACCAGCGAAGCGATTACTGAACCAGCCACGAACTGTCCGGTGCGCCCCGCTCTAATACCGGAAACCGCCCACCACATCGCCAACGTAGCCACAATCACGCCTGCGGTAATCAGCCAGAACGGGATCGGATCAGCCCAGGTGTCCTTGGGTGGGGCCCAAGCATTGTTGACGTTTAGCGACCACAAATAAACATAGGCCACCAGGAGAGCGACGGTGCCGGTGGCATCAGAAACAATGCACATCCAAATACCAAGGCGATTTCGCCGCGCCGTGGTGGTGACCGGTTCACCGGTGGTTGCTGACCTCGGCACTGCACTCTGGGTATTCGCTGCTAACTCGCTCATCGGGCACCCGCCGTTACATCCTGATTTTCATCACTGAGCTTTTTCTCGATAGCGAGGTACGGATCAGGCACCCCGTAGTCATAAGGATCGCTGGTTACGACCGGCAACACCGGGAAGTTCTCAAGCGGCACCGGGGTCGCCGTTTGCCATTCAAGGGTCTTCGCACCCCATGGGTTTGAAGGCGCGACCTGGCCACTACGCCAGGAGGTGATGATGGCATACAGGAAGATCAACATGCCTACGCCAATCAAGTAGGCACCAATCGTCGATAGCCAGTTGGAAACATTAAAGGCATTATCGAATTGCAGAACCCGGCGCGGCTGCCCTTGAAGACCAGCGACAAACATCGAGCCGAATGTCAGTTGGAAGGCAAAGAATGAAAGCCAAAAACCAATGGAACCGATGCGTTCGTTGAGCATGCGGCCGGTCATTTTCGGGAACCAATAGGCGATTGCACCCATGGCACCGAACAAGCCGGCCCCCATCAGCATGAAGTGGAAGTGGGCAACCACGAACATGCTGCCGTGCATGTACTGGTCTACGGGTACATCAGATAGGTAGACGCCGGTGATACCACCTATAATTTTGTTCCAGATCATGGCGTACACGCACATCATCGGTAGCCGCGTCCAGACTTTGCCGCGCCAGATGGTGCCGAGCATTACCAGCACTAAGAATCCAAACGGAATTGAAATCAACTCGGTCGAGAGCATGAAGGGGTAGCCGGCCGCCGGTGACCACCCGGTCATGTACATGTGGTGCACCCAAACCAGTGAACTGATGCCAACAACCCCGGCGAAGCCGGCAACCGCGATCTTGTATGAGAACAACGGTTTGCGCAGGAACACCACCATTAGTTCTAGTAGCGCTGCGGTAGCTGGAATAACAATGACATATACCTCAGGGTGTCCGAGCAGCCAGAAGAGATTCTCATAAAGCCAAACACTGCCGCCATTTTGCGGGATGAAGAATGACGACTGAAACGCAAAATCGCTCAGAGCCAATACCTGCGAGTACTGGTACATGGGGAACCAAACCAAGCCCATGATCGCCGCGGCCAAGATGCCGATGACGAAAATCGGTACCCGGTTCCAGGTCATGCCGCGTGCTCGCATGGTGACAATGGTGGTGATGAGATTAACGCCCGCGATGCCGGTTGAAAATGCAAATGTGATGATGCAAATCTGATAACCGATCATGCCAACCGGGGCTTGGGTCCCGAGTGGCTGATAGACCGTCCAGCCATCGCGGATACCCCCGAGTAGCAAGTTACTAGCCAAGGGTGGGACAGCGGCAAATAGCAGCCAAAAACTGAGCGCATTGAGCCGCGGAAATGCCATATCGCGGGCACCGATCATCAAAGGCATGATGAAGTTACCCAGGGGGCCCGCGACCACGATGATCATCGCGATGACCATCACGATGCCGTGGGTCCCGATTATTGAATTGTAGAAGTTCGGGTCGAAAACTTCAGCCCAAGTCACGCCCAATTCAGTTCTTATCAGCATGGCCAACAGGCCACCAAATCCAAGAAGCGCCATGGCCATCACCAAGTATTGGATCCCGACAACTTTATGGTCGGTCGTGTACTTCCAGTACTTCCACTTCCCCTGATCTTTGCCGGCCATGTACTCCGCATCAGCGTGGGTCAGGTCGTGGCCTAGCCACCAGCGAATCGGCCCGGCAAATGCCCCAATGCCAATCATGAAGCCAATAACCCAAGCCGCATAGGTTGCGGCTATCAATGCCTCTTGACCAACTTGGGCGAAGTTCGAGTCTTCCGTGCCCCAGGGCACCAGCAGCCCACCTATTACGTAGGTCGCAACAGCGAGAATTACCCCGAGCAATACGCCCGTCACAATGTTGGTGTGGCGTAGGAAGCCACCGGGCTTACCGTGCTGCTTTGGCTGCGGAACGGCCTGCTGCTCATGAATTACGGCGGTCATGGTCATACTGTCCTCTTCCCGCCCATTTCACGAACCCACGAGTCGAACTGATCTTGGGTAACTACTTGAATTTGAGTTTCCATATAGGCGTGATGCATGCCGCATAATTCAGCGCACCTGATATTGAAATTCCCGAGTTTGTTCGGAGTGACGCCGGTGTTGGTGATCGCACCTGGATTTGCATCGATCTTGATCCCAAGTTCAACAACCCAAAAACTGTGAATCACGTCGACCGAAGTTACATTGAAGTAGATGGGGGTGTTAATCGGTACCACGAGAACTTCACTAGAGATCTTGCCTTGATCTGGGTACTCAAAAGACCATAGCCACTGCTGCCCCGTCACGTTGACATCTATGGGCTTGACAGCATTTGGCTGCTGATTGGCCGACACTGAACCGTATGAGGATGCGGTAATAGTGGCTAGCTCGACCAAGCCCCAAATGACCAGGAACGCAGCAAGCAGGCTGGTCGCCCCGATCCACAGGTAGGTCCCGATGGCATTTGAGCGGATAGCCGGGCTCTCCTGCATTGGCGGCTCATCACCGGTCACCCGACCCCAGCCCACGAGACTGTAAATGATGATGGTCAAAGTGATCGCCATCAACGGCGCAGAGACAATCGTGAAAACCAAAATCGTCTTTTCGATTTCACTCATGATGTCAGAGGCTGGCGCACCGGACATATTCATGAAGAACACTACGAGCCAACCGATTGGAATTACTAATAGGCAAAACACGACGAACATCGTGAGGATCGGGCGCACATACGGACGCGACAGCCATTCACGCAGCCGGTAAGTCACATCTGGGCGATTGGTGGGCTCCTCCGGTTGGTCAGAGCCGGCCGCTGGGCGATCATCAACAATAGACATCAGACCACCGTTACCGTTCCGCTCATCCAGCCGCGTTCACTCATAACGCCTCCAAAGTTGACGTAACCGTAGCCGCATGGGTCTTCGCAGTTCCAGATGTAGCTGCCCGGGTCACCGGTGACGAA
>JBAXHK010000233.1:0-3428 GCA_037138935.1 Actinomycetes bacterium | reverse complement strand
CAGTGGGCTTTCGGCCATCGGTGTTTTTCTCCTGCTCTTTATGTCGAGCGGCTCACTTGGCACCATGAACTTGGCGCAACTTGGGCCAAGACCAGCACTTGGTGGCGTAATAGCCCTGGCATTAATGTTAATTGGCGCAATACCCACCGCACTGCTTTTTGGCATACGCTCGCGGAAGACCAGGCCGGCCCCGAGACCGACAGAAAGTGAAGTTGATGAGCTCCCCGATACCGTCGAATGATCAAGGGCCGCCTTCTTCACCGAAGGCCCGGGTGGGATTGGCGCTTTCTTGGGCGCTGCAGAAACTAAGAAGTTATTTCATCGGTTTCGTGGCCTTAGCTGCGGTGGTTGCGGTTATTCAAGTTGCGCAGCAACTGGCAGTACAACCACTAAATAGTATTTTGGTTGATTGCTTGAACCCACAAAGTCCAGGCCAGATCAATGCCTGCTCGATAGCTATCTCAAACGGCGCCTTCAGCGGGGTTTCATTATTAGTGGTATTTACAATTTTGGGTTTCCTTGCGACTATCGGGGTTTATCGTGCCGGGATCCGGGCAACCCAAGGGCAACCACCGAGTTTCGCGGAGATGTTTACCACCGAGAATCTCGGTAAATATCTGCTTTTCACCCTCGCCTATATCGGCTTGACACTACTGGGTTTCGTTGCCTGCATTGTGCCGGGCTTCTTGGTGCTTTTCTTCTTACAACTAGGTCCGTTCTATGTGCTTGACAAGGGCTACGGCGTGCGTCAGGCAATCAAGGCAAGTGCGCGAGCCATGAGCAGAAATCTGGGCCCGGGCCTTGTCATGACTTTATTGAGTACCTTGGTGCTAATTATTGGTGGCATGTTCTACGGGATTTTGACTCTGGTGACACTTCCATTCTCTACCTTGTTCATGGCACACATGTATCGGCAATTTAATGGCGAGGTGGTTCGCTAAGATTGGTCATATGGCCTCCCGAATTGTCGTCCTTGCTTCGGGTTCAGGCACCTTGCTGCAAGCGCTCCTCGATTCGGACCTCCGACCTTTTATAGTGGCGGTCGGCACCGATCGTGGCGATGCGGGTGCACTCGGCCGAGCGGTTAAGCGCGGGGTTCCAACATTTGTGGTCGATCCAGCCGCCTTTGCCAACCGAGCAGACTGGGACGAGGCACTGCAGGAAGCAGTTTCTGCTCAGGAACCAGATTTAATAGTAAGTGCCGGATTCATGAGGATTTTGTGCCCTGAATTTGTGGCTGCATTCGCCGGGCGCATTGTCAATACCCACCCGGCGTTATTGCCCCAGTTCCCCGGTGCGCATGCGGTGCGCGATGCCCTAGCGGCAGGTGTGCGCGAGACTGGATGTACCGTGCATTACATAGACGAAGGGGTCGACACCGGCCCGATCATCGCGCAGGTGACGGTAGAGATTTTGCCGAGCGACGATGAGGCCACCTTGCACGAGCGCATCAAAGTCGCGGAGAGATCTTTATTGATTGCCGTCATCACCGAACTGATCGGAGTCGAAAAATGAGCGGGCAATCTAAAAGAGTAATTCGCCGGGCGCTGGTATCGGTTTATGACAAAACTGGCCTAGAGGATCTCGCCCGGGCACTGTGTGCAAGTGATGTCGAAATTGTCTCAACGGGATCAACTGCCAAGACGATTGCGGCAGCCGGGTGCCCTGTCACCCTGGTTGGCGACGTAACCGGGTTTCCGGAGTGCCTTGATGGTCGGGTAAAAACTCTGCATCCGAGTATTCACGGCGGCCTACTTGCCGATTTGCGCCGGGAGTCACATCGCGATGAGTTATCCGCACTGGGTATTGAGCCATTTGAGTTAGTGATCGTAAATTTGTATCCATTCAATGAAACTGTTGCATCCGGTGCCAGCGTTGATGAGTGCGTTGAGCAGATTGATATTGGCGGCCCGGCAATGGTTCGCGCATCAGCGAAGAACTATGCGAATGTCGCCGTCGTCGTATCACCGGCGAAGTACCAAGCTGTGCTCAGCGCCGTAGCCGGTGGTGGTTTTACTCTCGAGGAGCGGGCAAGGTTGGCCACCGAGGCGTTTGCCCATACCGCGTCCTACGACATTGCGGTGGCTTCCTGGCTAAGTAGCGTGGTCTCGCCTTCGGCCGAAGGGTTTGCTGAATGGTCGGGCTCATCTTGGTCACGGGGTGAGGTGCTGCGATATGGAGAGAACCCACACCAGCAGGCGGCGGTTTATCAATCAAATCGCCACGACCCGGGTCTAGCGAATGCAAAGCAATTACAAGGTAAGCAAATGTCCTACAACAACTTTGTTGACGCTGATGCCGCTCGGCGCGCGGCATTCGACCACCTCGAACCGGCAATTGCCATCATCAAACATGCAAATCCGTGCGGTATTGCGATCGGTACTGATATCGCGGACGCATATATAAAGGCATTCGCGACCGACCCGATTTCAGCTTTCGGCGGGGTAGTGGCGTCAAATCGCACGGTGACCGCCGAATTAGCGGCAGCCCTTGGTGATGTCTTCACCGAGGTGATCGTGGCTCCTGATTATGAGCAGGCCGCTTTAGAGTTCTTCGCCGCCAAGAAGAACCTAAGAGTGCTGCAGGTCGCCGCCCCCCACCCCGGGCGCCAACACGAAACCCGATCTATCAGCGGAGGTCTGTTGGTGCAATCGGTTGATGATCTAGCCGCCCCCGGTGATGACCCTAATAATTGGCGGCTTGCTTGCGGGTCACCAGTAGCCGCGGAGACACTTCGGGATCTCGAGTTCGCCTGGCGCTCGGTTAGATCGGTGAAATCCAATGCCATCCTGCTGGCGGCCCGCGGGGCAGCGGTTGGTATCGGAATGGGTCAGGTCAACCGGGTTGACTCCGCCCGACTTGCGGTTGATCGTGCCGGTGACCGGGTCAAGGGTTCGGTTGCTGCATCTGATGCATTCTTCCCTTTCGCTGACGGGCTGCAGGTGTTAATCGATGCGGGTATCAGCGCGGTTGTGCAACCGGGAGGATCGGTGCGTGATGACGAAGTGATTGCTGCTGCGCAAGCAGCGGGCATCACGATGTACTTCACCGACACTCGTCACTTCTTTCACTGATGGCCACCCGGAGATGGATTCCGTTGGTCAGCGCCTTTACGGCCGGGATTTTCATCGCACTTCAAGGACGCCTCAATGGTGGTTTATCAATGTCAATAGGCAACGGATTTGAGGCGGCTCTCATAAATTTTGGTTCGGGCCTGGTCATACTTGTGTTTATAGTCTTGTTGGTGCCATCGGTCCGAAGGGGAGTGGTGCGCATCCCTGCGGCCATTCGCGATGGTGAGCTTAATCGCTGGCAAATACTCGGCGGCTTAATAGGCGGTGCTTTCATAGGAGTGCAAAGTATCGCGATCCCAATTGTTGGGGTCGCGGTGTTCACCGTGGCTGTGGTCGCTGGGCAAAGTACTAATT
>JBAXHK010000232.1:0-3430 GCA_037138935.1 Actinomycetes bacterium | reverse complement strand
ATGCGGTCGCGGTCGTACCGCCGGGGGCTGGATTTCGCGGTGATGTGGTGCAGTGCATCCCGCTAAGTTCATCCAACTAGGTCCACCCTGCTAACACGCCCGTCTACCCCCTCCCGTACTTTCCCTAGTATTCCGATAGGGTTACCCAATGAATATCGCGGACATCGACCTCGCTTTAGCCCTCGGAGGTCTGGTTGCCGGATTGATGGTGGGCCTGACCGGCATGGGCGGCGCCGCGCTGGTCACCCCAATGCTGGTCTTGGTGTTCGGGATCCCGCCCGCCGCAGCGGTCTCCAGCGACGTAGTTGCCGCGGCGATCATGAAACCGGTCGGTGCGGCTGTTCACATCCGCAACAAGTCCGTGCACTGGGGTTTGGTCAGATGGCTGTCACTTGGTTCTATACCCGGGGTCTTAATCGGAACATTGATTTTCGCGAACGTGCTGGCAACATCTGGTGCTGACTCAACAATTCGAACATGGATCGGCGTCGTCTTAATAATCGCCCTCTGCGCCATGTTGCTGAAGACTTATCTCACCGCACGTTCAACAAAGATACTTGGTGAGCAAGAACTCCTAGGCACCTCAATGCCGGTAAAAATGGTGCCGACGGTGGCACTTGGGCTAGTGGTCGGACTCATCGTCGGCATGACAAGTGTCGGCTCTGGCTCACTCGTGGTAACGGTGCTGCTGCTCATCTACCCGCTGCTGCGCCCGTCAGTACTGGTTGGCACCGACTTAAGCGCGGCCGTACCAATGTTGATTGCCGGGGCGATCGCGCATGCCGGACTCGGTGAAATTGATGTTGCGGTGGTCGTCTCACTACTCATCGGGCAGTTACCCGGCGTATACCTTGGCGCAAGATTGTCCTCGCGTTACAACGGTCGCCTACTGCGCTATCTGCTCATGGTTGTACTAGCAGCAACAGCCATCAAATTACTTGGTGCGCCAAGTATCGTCGCTGGCACCATCGCAATTGTCGGAGTCCTAGTAATAGGTGCCATGATGTTGCGCGAGCGGGTACGCTCTACACCATTATGCGAGCCATCATCTGCACCGAACCCGGCGGGCCAGAGCACCTTAAGTGGCAAGAAGTAACAACGCCAACACCTGGGCCCGGTGAAGTCTTAATTGAAGTTGCCGCCACGGCCGTGAACCGCGCAGATATCTTGCAGCGCCAAGGCAACTACGCACCACCGCCCGGGGCCTCGCAAATTCTGGGTCTGGAATGCGCAGGGGTTATCAGTGAACTCGGGCCAGGTGTCACCACGGTCGAGATAGGTCAGGAGGTAACAGCGCTACTCGCCGGTGGAGGCTACGCCGAACAAGTGGCGGTTCCGGTAGGCCAATTGATGAGCGTGCCGTCGGGTTTGGATCTAATCACTGCCGCCTGCCTTCCTGAAGTGGCCTGCACGGTCTGGAGCAATATCGTCATGACGGCCCATCTCGCCGAAGGCGAGTGGTTACTCATCCACGGTGGCGGTTCCGGCATTGGCACCATGGCGATTCAGGTTGCTCGTGCCCTCGGCGCGCGAGTTGCGGTCACGGCCGGCAGCAAGGCCAAGCTAGCTATCTGTGAACAACTGGGTGCTGAAATCATGATCAATTACCAAGACCAAGATTTCGTTGAAGTGATGAATGACGTCACCGGCGGCCGAGGCGTTGATGTCATTCTCGACAATATGGGCGCCGCCTACCTGGAACGAAATGTGCTGGCCCTCGCGCGCAACGGCCGACTTGCCATCATTGGAATGCAAGGCGGGATCAAGGCCGAACTCAATATCAACACTTTGCTGCGCAAAAACGGCACGGTGCATGCGGCTTCACTTCGCGGGCGCCCAGAGTCTGAGAAGTCCGCCATCTGCCAGCAGGTTGAGCGAAACATCTGGCCGTGGGTACATGCCGGGCTCGTTACCCCCGTAATCGGCGCCACCTTGCCGCTACCAGAAGCTGCAGCGGCTCATCAACTACTTGAATCCGGTGAAGTTACCGGCAAGATCGTGCTAACCGTTTAACGGAACCAGCTCCCGCCCACCCCAGCCTTAAACCTGCTGGAACCGTCAAAAAACAGCGTTTAAATGACGGAACCAGCAGGTTGAAGGCCATTTTATTTGCGTATGCTTCGTGGGTAGCGATGAGGAGAATCACCAACGTGACCACACGACAGCCTCCGAGGCGGCCATTTATCGGGATCGGCATCGGCATCGCCGTACTAGCAACGACCTTAATGTTCGCGCCCACCGCGGCGGCCGCTGAAACCTCGGTGGTGTGCCCGGCCGAACCCACGCCGGTATCCACCGAGCAAACTGACGCGCTTTTTGCATTGGCCGCCGCCCGACTCTACGCCGCCGCTAATGTCGCAAACTTGGGAACACCTGCGATCAAATACCCATTTGGCGCGACGGCCCGGCAAACCCAATACCTCCGCTCGGACGCATACGGCTGGACGTCGGGTTTTTATCCCGCCGAACTTTGGATGATGTATGAGCGCACCGCTGATCCGGCGTGGTTGGCACTTGCCCGCACGTGGACAAAGGGGTTGCTGCCGGTCGCGAAATGGACGGGATCCCATGACCTGGGCTTCATGATTGGACTGCCCGCGGGTTTGGGAATGCGCCTGGACCCTGATCCGGCACAACGTGTCACCTACCGGCGCGCCATCATCGATGCGGCCAAAAGCCTGTCAACCCGCTGGAATAACAAAGTTAAAGCAATAAAATCGGGGGAATACAACGGCAAGTGGGGCTTGATTATTGACTCGGCGATGAACGCGCCGATGTTGATTGAAGCCGGCAACATGATCGGTGGCGCCGAAGGCGCACAACTTCGCAGTCGCGGGGAGCAGCATCTGCTTACCCTCGCCAAGTTTTTCGTGCGTTCGAACGGATCAACATTCCACCGATTGACATTTAACCCGAAGACCGGGGCGTACCTTGGGCCGGTTTACGGACAGGGCTACAACATGCTCACCAGCACCTGGTCGCGCGGTCAAGCTTGGGCCATGTATGGATTTGCAAAGGGCTATGCCGCGACAGGCAACCCAACCCTGCTGGATGCAGCTCGGCGCACCACCGGATTTTGGAATCAACAGGTCGCCCCCGGTTGCGTTCCAGCCTGGGATCTAGACGTCTGGAGCGCATTTGCGCCTCGGGATTCATCCGCGGCTTCCATCGCGGCCGCCGCTATGTTGCTTATGGCTGCCCTTGATCCAGCTTCCAGCGCCGAGATGTCGCAGCGCGCACTGACAACCTTGGGCACACTTACTTCTCCAGAGTGGACATCGATCAATACCCAAAACCCCGGGATTTTGATTCGCCAGACTTGGAACGTACCGCTACTTAAGTACGAGGGTTCTTATGTTTGGGGAGACACCTACTTACTTGAATCCATCATGAAGGTAGTCAGCCCGGCTGATCCTTGATTTCAACGGTC
>JBAXHK010000231.1:0-3439 GCA_037138935.1 Actinomycetes bacterium | reverse complement strand
GCCGCACCGGTGATCGTGGTCGGCCCGCCACCTGCTCCCGCAACCCGGCCATCAAGACTCATTGCAGTTTTAATGCTCACAAATGGACGCCCGGTTACTTGGACATGTGTCCAGGCCCGATTAATTTGTTCCGCCTCATCAGCCAGCACCCCACCGATCACCGCGATGCCAGCGCGCATTAATTCAGCGGCACCCCCGCCGGCGATATCGCTGGGATCAGCCTGCGCGAAAATAACCTGGCTAACCTCAGCCTCAATAAGTGCCTGCGTGCACGGCCCGGTACGCCCGGTGTGCAGGCACGGCTCAAGGGTAACAACGGCCGTGGCCCCGCGCGCCAGCTCACCAGCCGCTGCAATTGCATTAACTTCGGCATGTGGCAGGCCAGCAGCTACGTGGTAGCCGCGGCCAACAATTTGACCGCTGGGGCTAACAAGTACACAACCGACCCGGGGATTTGGGCTGCACTTGGCATCGGGTAGTACAGCCAGCGCGAGGGCCTCGCGCATGACCAGTTCCCAGTTACTCACGGTGTGGACGCCACCACGGCTAGTGCGCGCAGTCGGTCGACCATGGCACCTGGATTTTGTGCCAGGTAGACCGATGACCCGGCCACAAAAACATTTGCCCCAGCACTTGCGCATCGCTCGATTGTTGAAATGTCGACGCCACCGTCCACCTGCACCCAGATGTCGGTACCGGTTTCCTCTGCGAGAGCGCGTGCCTGCTCGATTTTCGGCAGCATGTCCGACATGAATGATTGGCCGCCGAACCCCGGCTCAACTGTCATTATCAAAATCATGTCCAATTCATTCATTAGCTCCGCGACCGCCGATATCCCGGTGCCTGGTTTCAAGCCAATGCCGGCACGCGCGCCCGCAGCCCGCAGATCTCGGCACAATTGCCCGGGATTAGCTGCGGCTTCAATATGAAAGGTGACACTGCTCGCACCGGCCTCGGCGTAGGCAGGGGCCCAGCGATCTGGATCTGAAATCATAAGGTGGCAGTCCGCGGGAATGCTTATGCGCTTGAGCAAGGACTCAACTACTGGAACTCCGAAAGTCAAGTTTGGGACAAAGTGATTGTCCATAATATCGAGGTGAATCCAATCGGCGTGATTGGCAACTCGATCAACTTCGGCGGCCAAACAGGATAAGTCACTATTGAGCACACTTGGTGAGATCAGTATTCCCATGGGCAAAGACTAATCAGGTCAGCAAGGAGCCGGTATTACGAGCCGACTTTGCGCAGTAGCGCGAAGAACATCGCATCGGTGCCGTGGCGGTGCGGCCAGAGCTGCACTAAGTGCCCATCTTCGACGTCGTCGACCTCGGGTAATAGTCCTCGAGCATCCTCGATGACTACATCTTGGCGCCCGGACACTGCATCTTGGACCACGAATTCGGTCTCGGCTAGGTGCGGGGAGCAGGTGGCGTAAATAATAACGCCGCCGGGCCGGGTCGCAGCAATTGCCGATTTGAGTAACCCACGTTGTAGCGGCCCCAGAGTCGACAAGTCGGCCGGGGACTTGCGCCACCTCGCCTCGGGACGGCGCCGCAAAGCACCTAGACCGGTACATGGTGCGTCAATCAAGATCCGGTCAAAAAGTTGGTCACCCCAAGGGGCGGTGGTGGCATCTCCCACCACAATTTCGGCTGGCACTCCACCGAGCGCACGCTCAACTAAATGTGCACGATGCGGATGCAACTCAACGGCTATGAAATTGATCCCGCGCTCGGCCGCTACTCCGGCTAATACGGCAGCTTTGCCGCCCGGCCCCGCGCACATGTCAAGCCACGCGTTCTCCGGATGCTGCACGACAGCGCGAGTCATTGCGAGTGCGACCAATTGACTGCCTTCGTCCTGCACCCCCACCGCGCCACTTCTGACAATGTCAAGAGCATCCGGCGCACCGCTGAGCAAGACTGCACCTAAAGGTGAATAGCGACCCGGTGTTACCTCCGCACGTGCACGAAGAACAGCCGGGTCAATTCGGCCCGGTCGAGCCACCAATACCGGGTGCGCGGGTTCGTTATCGGCAGCCAGCAGCGCAGGTAGCTCAGCGCGCCGTTCACCGAGGGCATCTTGGAATGCGCGAACAATCCAGGCCGGGTGTGACCAGCGCGTTGCTAGTCCTTCGATTCCGCCAACGGATTCGACCATCTCTACCCAGAACTGGAGGTCATGGGCCGCGACTTTTCGTAGGACGGCATTTGTGAAACCCGCCCGGGCCGAGGCACCACCTGGTGAACCCAGTGCACGCGCAAGTTCACATGAGGAGTCAACGGCCGCATGTGAAGGTACTCGCATATTTAGTAACTGATGGACCCCTAACCGAAGGACGGACTGCATGTCGGGTTCAACATCGGCCCACGGGCGAGAGACACAGGTGGTCAAAATCGCATCGTAGAAGCCCTGCCAGCGCAAGGTGCCGTAGGCAAGTTCGGTGGCGAACCCCGCGTCACGGCCGGTAAGTGACATTCGCGCCAATACCCCCGGCATGGTCAAGTTCGCATAGGAATCTTCCTCGCGTACTGAGCGCAGGACTTCGAAGGCGGCCTTTCGAGCTGGGTCGACACTCATTCAAACGCCGGCAACTGTGAGCGCAGCCCACGGATCCAATCACCCGCGGGCATCAACTTCTTGCCAGCCGGTTGCACTAAATCCAACCGCGCTGGTCTAGTCGCGGTGCCAACCAGCACCGCCCCATCAACCACAGCCAATCGCCCGGGTGGCAAGGAGATGTCGGTGACAATTTGGTCTGCACTAAGTGGGCCAAGTTTTATGCGCTCACTACCCGCCAAGGTCCAAGGCCCCGGGTTCGGTGTCGTGGCGCGAATACGCCGATCGACGCCGACCCAAGGGTCAGTCCATCTGATACGAGCATCGTCACCGGAAAGTTTCGGGGCATAGCTGATATCGAAATTGCGTTGTGGCAGCGCCTCGATTGAATTAGTAGAGAGGGCGTCCAAGGTCGCAACCAGCAACTGCCCGCCGGCGCCCGCAAGACGATCCAGTACCGCACCGGAAGTGTCAAGTTCGCCTATCGGCTCAGTGACGGTCCCGAATATCGGCCCGGTATCAAGACCGGCCTCGAGGCTAAAAGTGGTGGCACCTGTCATGACATCGCCGGTAAGTACCGCCCACTGCACCGGGGCTGCACCACGCCAGGCCGGAAGTAAAGAAAAGTGCAGGTTCACCCAGCCATGGATCGGTATATCCAGCAGCGTTGGCGGCACCAATGCGCCGTATGCAACCACCGGACAGCAGTCTGGCTCGAGGGCCCGCAATTGCATTTCGAAATCTAAGTCATTCAGATCAGTCGGGGTTAGTACCGGAATGCCTTCGTCATGAGCCATTGCGGCCACCGCACTCGGTACCAAATTTTGGCCTCGGCCAGTGCGTGAGTCTGGACGAGTTATCACTGCCAGCACTTCATGTG
>JBAXHK010000230.1:0-3451 GCA_037138935.1 Actinomycetes bacterium | reverse complement strand
TGGACGATCGCGGAGATTGTCCAGTAATAAGTTACTGGCGAACTAAATATCTAGGTCGTCAGCAACCGCACGGAGCACCGCAGCGATTTTTTGTGCCGCCGCATCCGGCGGGAATTTACCGCGCTGAAGTTGATTTGATACCCCGTCGAGCAACTTGATTAGATCCTCGACTATCCCGGCGAGATCACCGGCATCTTTACGTGAACTCTTCACAACCGACGGTGGTGGCCCAACTATGGCAACGGTTAGGGCTTGCTTACCGCGCTTGCCGTCGACAATACCGAACTCGACCTTGGTGCCCGGCTTAAGCGAGGGCACCCCGGCGGGCAGGGTCGAGACGTGGACAAAGACGTCTTCGCCTTCATCTGAGTTGATGAAGCCGAAGCCTTTTTCCGCGTCGTACCACTTAACGATTCCCGTTGGCATGAGTGAAGGCTACCGACCCACCAATAAGATGGTGCGGGTGAGTCCGCGGAGCTTGGCCGATGCCCTCCGCAAGCGCGATGACCTAGCCCTAGCCGCCCTCTTAACCCGGCGCCCTGACCTACTGCACCCCATCCCCTCCGATATCACCGCACTGGCGGCCAGATCCACCACCGGACCCTCGGTTTCACGGTGCCTAGACACCCTCGATGCCCTGACCATCTACGTGCTGGCGGTGGTCGCCCGGCAGTCGGTCGAGCTGCCAGCACTCCCCCAAGAGGTCACCAGGGCCGTTATCGAAGAGTTGGACGACTCCGCCCGCGGCGCCGCCGAAGCCGCATTGCGCGACCTCCAAGAACTCGCCCTGGTTTGGGGTACCGATGATGAGATCCGCGCCATTCATGCGGTGCGCGACCACCTGTCTGGGGTGGTGGCGCCTACCTGGCCGCCACCGAGTATTTCGGCCGCCGCTGAAAATACTCAGTCGGCCAGGAGTGATGAGCAAGCCGGAGTGCACGCCCGAGAGGCAATAGCGCAGGTGCGCGATCTACTTGATGCCTGGGCCGTTGATCCACCGAGTGTTTTGCGCGCTGGCGGCCTCGCGGTTCGAGATTTCTCCGCCACCGCGCGTGACTTAAATACCGATGCACCGACCGCAGCACTGTGGATCGAAGTTGCGCACGCGGCCGGTTTACTTGATGACGACGGTGAAGAACGCCCATCATGGGTTCCGACCGATCGATTCGACACCTGGCTTGATAAATCGGCAGCCGAGCAATGGGTCACACTTGCCCAAGCTTGGCTCATCTCACCAAGGCTCTCAACACTTGCTACTGATAAGTCAACACTTTTAGCAACTGACTCCGAGCGCCGCGCTGTCGTCACCTTGCGCGCACAGGTTATGCAGCAACTGGCCGCTGCCACCGCACCTGTCGAGCCTGCCGATCTCATCGCGATTCTTGACTACTCTCAGCCAAGGCGAAGTGGAGAGCTTCGTTCACAGGTGGTGCACGCTACCTACCAAGAAGCTCTCTTGCTCGGCTTAATGGGAGCCAACTCGTTGACCACGCCCGGGCGCGCACTCATCGGCCCGGATCCATCAACGGATGCAACTTCAGCGATCACCGCGCTTATGCCGGTAGAAATCGGCCATGTACTCATTCAGGCTGACCTCACCATGATCGCTCCCGGGCCGGTGGCCCCAGAATTGGCACGCAAGCTTCGGTTGCTCGCTGATGTTGAATCCCGCGGCCACGCCACCGTTTACCGGCTTTCCGAGCAATCACTTAGGCGCGCCTTTGATGCCGGCTGGGATGCGGCGAAAGTCCATGAAGTTTTAAATGATGCATCAACAACCGGTCTGCCCCAACCCCTTAGTTACCTAATCGACGATTTGGCACGGCGGCATGGAGCCATCAGAGTTGGTGCAGCGTCCGCGTATCTGCGCTGCGATAACGAGGGCACCATCGGCACGATTCTTGGTGATCGCAAGCTCCGGGGCCTCCACCTTTCGCAAACCGCCCCGAATATCTTGATCAGTCAAGCCACCCCGCACGAATTCATGGCAGCCCTACGTGATGCCGGCTATGCACCGGCGGCCGAATCCCCCGATGGCGCCGTCGTGGTGCTGCGCCCCGATGAGCGCCGCGTGCGCTCGCGGCAAGCACGTAAAGTCAGCGCAGGTCGACGCGATAGCGACGCCATGATCGCGAGTGTTATCAAAGGTTTGCGTTCTGGTGATCGTGCCGCGCGAGCACCGCGCGGTGAAATGGTTGTAGGGCCGGCCGGCACGAATGAGGTGCCGCGCACCAGCAGCGCTGCAACTCTCTCCGCCCTGCGCTTAGCGATTGCTGAAACCACCCCGGTCTGGATTGGTTATGCCGATGCCGATGGCACCACCACCGAGCAGATCATTGATCCGATCCGCATGGGTGGCGGATCGGTGACCGCATTTGATCATCGCACCGAACAAGTGAAAACTTTCCTGGTCTCACGCATCAGTGGCGTAGCTCCACTTACGCCTTGATAAAGGTTCTCATTAATGGCAATTCTCAGGGCCCGACCACCAGAACATCTTTGGTCCAGATTCGAAATTCTGCGAGTAGGTCGGGGATCGGCTCGACCCCGATACCCGCGCCCGTTGGTACCGGTAGGCGCCCATCTTGCAGCACGAAAGGCTCGGTGATGTCGACCGCGTAATACCGGTTCGAGGCACTGGTGTCACCGGGCAACGTGAAGTTCGGCAGTGCCGCCAAGGCCAAGTTCGCGGCCCGACCGATGCCGGTCTCGAGCATGCCGCCGCACCACACCGGTGAGTTGCGCGCCATGCACATGTCATGAATATCGCGAGCAGTTAGATAACTACCCACCCTGCCCGGCTTAATGTTGATGATCGTCGCGCATCCAAACTCCAATGCTGACTCCGCTGATGCCACCGACAAGATTGATTCGTCCATGCAAATCGGCGTAGCACATGCCTCAGCAAGCATTCGATGCCCGAGCCAGTCTTCTTCAGGCAAAGGCTGCTCGATGAGTAAGAGGTCATGCTCATCGAGTTTCGCTAAATGCGCCGCATCTGAACGCGCATAAGCCTGATTGGCATCAACTTGCAATGGCATATCTGGCCACTGTGCACGCACGGCGGCCACCGGCACCAAATCCCAACCCGGCTCTATCTTCAATTTAATGCGCCGGTATCCCGCATCGACATATACTCCGACTTCCTCCATCAATTCACGCAACGTCTCCGTTGTTGGGATACCGACACTTACCCCGCAATCCACTTCAGTGCGCGTGGACCCCAAGAAACTTGCCAGCCACTGATCGCGCTCACGCAACCAGACGTCGAGCATCGAAGTAGCTATTGCCGTCTTAGCCATTGGATGTCCGCGCATGGCATCAAGGGCTGCTCTCACTTCCTCAGTGTCACCATCCATCGTTGTTTCACGCAATGCCGGGATTAGGTGATCTGTCATTACCGCAATTGCCGCAGCCGTGTATTCAGAGCTGTAGCCGGGCCACGACGACG
>JBAXHK010000229.1:0-3460 GCA_037138935.1 Actinomycetes bacterium | reverse complement strand
AGCGTCGAAACCACGGCAATCTTAATGACCGACCTCCCCCTATTGCGTACGTCACGGTCCCACTAAGCGTGCTCACTGTCAACTAGTTGATGATTTTACCGGCATGATCGTGCCGGTTTAGCCGGCGGGAGGACAAGGCATTCATGGGGTTTGCGGATTCGATTAGCATGCCCGAACTCGCGGACAAGCGGGCGATCGATGAAATGCTTATAGCCACGGAACCTGCTCTTGAAGTCTTCACCAAGAACGTCTCAGCATTCACCGGCACGCGAAATAAAGCAGCACGGACTCAACTCGAGTATCGGCGCCGACTTCTTCGCCCCTGACTAGCTACCGCCTGCGCAGGACATAAAGGCTTTGCCCATCGGTCTCTTGGCCATATTCGAACCGATCGACAGCCAGCCGGGCCGCAGTGACATGACTTTCAAAGTGCTCGCGAGCAAACCTCGTGCAATGCAGGCGACCCTGCCAATCAAGTGGGCCGTATCCGGCCGGATTTTCTTCCCAACCAGCAACGTCTTCTTCAACAAAGCAGGTGACCATGGCTTTACCCCCCGGACTTAGAGCCTGCGCAATTAGCTTGAGGTACGCCGGAGTATCTAAGTCATTCATATGTGAGAACACCGAGTATGCATAGAAAACATCAACCGAACCTGGATCACTTGCGACGGTGCGCTCCGGTGAACCGTCCGGGTTGTAACGCTCATTGCTAACGTCAACGTAGGTGAACCGGTAACCAGGGCCCGCTAAATTCTTATCGGCCCACGAAATTAGTTCGGGCTGCACGTCAACCCCGTGGTAGTCACGAATGTGACCGAAGTGCTCGCGAACACCGACCGCGAGCCGGCCCACGCCGCAGCCCCAGTCCAGTAATGATGAGGCTGTAGTTAAGCCGCAGTAGTCGGCTAAGCGCTTGACGTCATTGACCGCCGTGGCGATGAACGCTGTGTCGTCCTTGAAGTGCGCACCACCCATTCGGAACTTGCCCGGGGGCAAAACCAATGGGGTTTTCTTCTTAAACACGCACCGAGCCTATCGGGGTTATTCGATTAACTGAACCCATCATGGCGTCGCTCACTTCGCATCTACCCGCACCGGCTATTGAGGCCCTGCGCAGCACGCGCAACGCCAGTCTCTGGGCACTCTCACCAGTTGATGCTGGCCTGCGACGCATACAGGGCCGCTCCGCCCTCCCGCCACTGCCACTTCGACGCCATGCCGGGCGCGCGAGTATTTTCGAAGCGGCGGCCCGTCACATGTCAGATGCAATAGATCGACTCGGCTTGCTCACTCCGGATGCGAATGTCCTTGACGCTGGATGCGGCGCTGCAGCCATGGCCTTGCAGTGGGAGCCTCGGATGGGCCCCGGGTTTCGATATACCGGATTCGATGTGCACGAGCCATCGATCAAATGGTGCACGAAACACTTTGCAAAGGACCCACGGTTCACTTTTGTTTATGCCGACGTTTCGTCCTCATACGGCAAAGCGACAACTCCCCTTGATGCATTTCAGTTCCCCGTTGAACCCGAAAGCATCGACTTCGAGCTTGCCAAGTCGCTCTTCACACATCTACTACCGGCCGAAGTGGAGCACTACTTAGCTCAGACGCGGCGGGTTCTTGCGCCAACCGGACGCGCCCTGCTCACCGCATTTCTTTTCGACGACACCGACCCGCTATTTCAAACACCGGCATTCCCATTTGGTGATCCTGGCAGCGCAGTGCGCTGGCGCCTACAGGCACGGCCTGCCGCGGCGATCGCTTATGGGCGCGCTTACTTCACGAAACTCGTCGAAGCGGCGGGTTTGCGCATTGTTACCTTCGAGCCTGGCTATTGGCCAGGGCACGATGCAGTGCCACTGGCGCAGGACTACCTAATTGTCACACCTAGCTAACTTTGTGTGCATGTTGAATTTAGGCGCTGCGTTGGTTTTAGAGCAGGCCGAAGGCGTGGGCCTGTTCGCGTAATTCCTCCCGAGCATCTGGATGTGCGGCCTGCTCGATGATGTTTTTGGCCTGCTCACCTTGGGTGCGACCGAATACCTCAGCGATGCCGTTCTCGGTTACCACCGCACTGTGTTGCAAAGTGGTTACCGGGTCAGTCAGCAACGGCACGATCGTCGAGACATTCGCTTTCGGATGCCATGACGGTAAAGCGACGAACGACTGGCCGCCACGAGCGTGCAGGGCTCCAGAGGTGAAGTCAGGTGCGCCACCAAATCCAGAATATATCCGCCCTTTAAGCCGGCTCGCATTTGCTTGATCGAATAGATCAACTTGTAGGGCTCCGTTTACGCTTGTCATCAAGGCTTGACGAGCAATAGCTGCTGGATTGTTAGCAATTTCCGTGCGCATCATGCGCACGCGACGATTCAAGTTGAGCCATTCATAAAGTTCACTCGATCCAAAAATGAAAGATGCGGTGATCGGTACATCGTCATCGAGGGCGCCTACCTTGTGAAGGTTTAACACCCCATCACTGAACATTTCCGTCCAGATGCGAAGGCCTTTACGCTTGATGAGTGCCCCTAGCACTGCATCCGGAACTCCGCCAATACCCAACTGCAAAGTGGAACCATCAGATATTTGAGCTGCGATGCGATCACCAATCCCTTGGGAGGTGCTGTCAGCTTCTACCGGGTCCTGGGTTGCCACTGCTTCATCGACTTCAATTAGAAAGTCGATTTCGCTCTCGTAAATCTGGGCGTCACCGTAGGTATAAGGCATGCTCGCATTCGACTGGGCAATAACTACGCCGCCGTACGCTCTTGCGGTCTCGATTGCCATCGGCAACATATTTACTTCAATGCCCAAACTTACAGTGTCGTAATGGCGCCTTGAGGTATTGATGAGAACCACATCAGGGCGCACATGGTCACGGACTAGAACCGGCAGCAGCGACAATCGTGATGGCAGATAACGAAGGCTGGGATGGTTGCGCATGGCCGGGCCAACAAAAGCGGTCTCGTAGGTGACCCCTTCACGGTCTGGTATCGGCTGGTGAGCATTTAGCATATGAAGGCGATACTCCGGCACGACCGCATCGAAGGCGGTGAGTAGCGCCCGAGGAGTAGCGAAATTACCCGACGTAATAACCCTTGGATTTTTCGGCAAATGCCCCAGTACCGACGGCAATTGCTCAAGTGTGATGACCCTCATCAGAACCTCCCAGCCCCGATTGTTGCAGCCGCAGCCTCCCCCTGCGCAACTGTGTAAGAATGAACCATGCAGCAATCCTTCCCGTGGAGCGAGGTCTCTGTCTATATTGCCGGGCACAACGGCCTTGTGGGCTCGGCGATCTGGCGAGCACTCGAGGCCGAAGGTGTTGGCAAATTAATTGGATGGCGATCGGCCGAGCTTGATCTTTGTGATCGCGGTGCCACCTTTGGGGCCATCAATGAGGCCAAGCCCGATGTCCCCATCGAAGCGGCGGCAAAAGGCGGCGGCACATAGATCGCCG
>JBAXHK010000228.1:0-3463 GCA_037138935.1 Actinomycetes bacterium | reverse complement strand
TAAAGGCTCGTGAGATTTGCGCTTTCACCGGTTTACCGGCCATCGCGGATGACTCGGGGCTTTGTGTTGATGCACTAGGTGGCATGCCGGGTATTTTCTCGGCGCGCTGGGCCGGAACCCACGGCAATGATCTAGCCAACCTGCAACTGCTGTTAGCTCAAATCAGCCATGTTGCTTCCGACCGGCGCACTGCCTCGTTTCACTGTGCCGCTGCGATCGTTACGCCCGGTGGTGCCGAAAAAGTTGTTGAGGGCATCATGGCCGGGCGCATTATTGATACTCCGCGCGGGACCAACGGGTTCGGGTATGACCCAATTTTTATCGCGGATGGCTACTCGATTACCACCGCTGAGATGGATTCAGCCAGCAAGGATGCGATCAGTCACCGCGGCCTCGCAATCGCGGCCCTAGCGCCGACGCTCTCTCAGTTACTATCCTGAGCAACATGATTCTGGAAATCGCGCACATTGATATTTTGCCCGGCACGCACGCAGATTTCGAAGCAGCCGTAGCCGAGGCGGTCGACACAGTTCTCCGTCCGGCCAGCGGTTTCGTGAATTTCGAATTACGCCACGGGGTCGAGCGCTCGGATTCTTATGTGCTGCTAATTGGGTGGGAGACCCTTGAAGATCACATGATTGGATTCAGGGAGTCGGAGAGCTTTGTTAGATGGCGCGAATTGATCGGGCCGTTCTTCGCCGGAGCACCCCAAGTTGACCACTGGTCCGAGGTTTTCTCGATCAGCCTCTGAACTTAGTGCGGAAGGCGGGATTTGAACCCGCACGCCTTTTGGGCACGGCGTCCTAAGCGCCGCGTGTCTGCCATTCCACCACTCCCGCGTAGTTCACGGAGTTTAGGGGTCGCGACTTCAGGCCACCTGGGCTAGGGCCGACAGTTGCAATTGAGTGCGCGCGTTTTGGTCGTGAAACCCGGGTTTTTTGACGATTACACGACCAAAACGCGCGCACTCAGGGCCGTGCAGTATCTAATTGCGAATGCTTTGCACCTGACATAGAATGGGGTTAAGGACACGGTTCCTCCCAAGCCAGGTGGCTTCAGGGGCAAATTGCTCGAAAGGCGGCAATGCAGATCCAGGCGATGCAGGTTCACACCATGCATATCCCCGATGGCTTCATCAATGCCCCCACCAGCGCCGTAGCCGGGGTAATTGCGGTGGTTGGCCTGGCGATCTGCCTAAATGGTGCCCGCCGGCAGTTGGACGAGAAAACGGCCCCGCTGGCCGGGCTGGTGGCGGTCTTTATCTTCGCGATGCAGCTGCTGAACTTCCCGGTGGCGGCCGGTACCAGCGGCCACCTATTGGGTGGCGCCCTTGCGGTGATCTTGATCGGCCCGTACGCCGGAGCTTTAGCGGTGAGCGTCGTCATCTTGGTTCAAGCCCTGTTGTTCGCCGATGGAGGCTTGAGCGCAATCGGGTTAAACATCATCAACATGGGTCTGGTCACCGCGGTGGTCGGTTGGTTTGTCTTCCGCTGGCTAATCAAGATCATGGGGGTTTCCAGGCCGAAGGTGATGACCGCGGCTTTCGCGGCCGGTTTGGTTTCCGTTCCGATGTCCGCAGTGGCATTTGCGTTGGAGTACGCAATCGGGGGTACTGGCACTATCCCGATCAACACTGTCACTGTTGTGATGGTTGGTGTGCACATTTTGATCGGGCTCGGTGAAGGCCTAATTACGGCCTTGACGGTAGGCGCGGTGTTCTTGGTGCGACCAGATCTTGTGTACGGGGTCCACGACCGCCTGCCAAAGAAGTTGCTGGTTAAGACTCCTTCGGTCTCGACGCCGGCTAACGGATCCTGACATGTCGAAGCGAAGTACTTGGGTTGTCGTTGGCGTTGGCGTAGTTCTCTCACTCTTTCTCGCCGGCTTCGTGAGCTATTACGCGAGCAGTTCACCAGATGGCTTATTGAAAGTTGCCGAAGACCAAGGTTTCTTGGCCAATGCGCAGGTTTCAGCAACCGCCGGCCTGCCAACAGCCGGCTACGGCATTGCCGGAGTTGACTCATCTCGCTTATCGGGCGGCCTCGCTGGAGTTTTAGGCGTTCTGGTAATTGCCATCATCGGTTTCGGCATGTTTTGGTTGATTGGTCGTAGTAATAAATCAAAGGCATCCAAGCAAGACTCTGGTCAGGTCAGTGCCTAGTCCACATACGCATGGCCACGATGTAGGTGAGCGACTATTCGTCCATCGGCATTCCGCGATCCACCGGTTGCCGGCCGAAGTTAAGACTGTTGCGCTGGTGTTATTTATCTTCACGGTGATCATGACTCCGCCAAATCAGTTTTGGGCCTTCGGGTTATTCGCGTTGATATTGGTCGGTGTCGCAGCCGTTGCAAAAATCCCGGCACGGGTCATCTTGCCCCGCATGCTGGTTGAAGTCCCCTTCATCTTCTTCGCGCTCCTGATGCCTTTTTTCGGTACCGGCCCAACCGTTGAAGTCTGGGGATTGAGCCTCTCGCAGGCCGGGCTGCTCGCCGGGTGGGGGATTTTAATTAAAGGCACCCTCGGAGTTGTTAGTTCGATTCTGCTAGCCGCCACCACCCCGGCGCGTGATCTCTTGATGGGTTTAGAGCGACTTAAAGTGCCCGAGCTCCTGGTTCAGATCGCCAGTTTCATGTTGCGATACACGCACGTAGTAGCTGATGAAATGAAGCGAATGAAGTTGGCTCGTGAGTCACGGGGGTTCACTGCTACCGGCATCAAATCATGGCCGATCATCGCGCAATCAGGTGGAGCATTGTTTATCCGTTCGTATGAGCGCGGTGAGCGGGTGCACCTGGCAATGCTGAGTCGCGGTTACACTGGAAGACTGCCACAATTAGTGGCTGTGACAACAACAGCGACCGATTGGGTCACGGCAATGTCGTTACCGGCCATCGGCCTAGTGATTGCCCTTACTGCGATATGGATGGGGCGATGACACCAAGCCTTCGAATATCGGGTCTGGCATTTGCTTATCCGGATGGCTACCAGGCACTTTTTGGGGTGAATCTTGAAATCGCCAAAGGTGAGCGCGTTGCGCTACTTGGCCCAAATGGGGCAGGCAAGACCACCTTGGTTTTACATTTAAATGGCCTTCTTAGCGGCGGTGAAGGCATAGTAGAAGTCGCCGGCTTGCCTGTCGAAAAGCAGAACTTCGCTGAAATTCGCCGACGTGTTGGCGTGGTCTTTCAAGATCCTGATGATCAACTATTTATGCCAACGGTTCGTGATGATGTGGCATTCGGGCCGGCAAATATGGGTTTAAGTGGCTCGGATTTGGACGCCAGAGTTGACGAGGCGCTCGCGCAAGTTGCCATGAGTGAATACGCCGACAGGCCTCCGCACCATTTGTCGTTCGGGCAGCGCCGCCGCGTAGCTGTTGCGACCGTCCTAGCGATGCATCCGGAGATATTGGTACTTGATGAACCAACCGCCGGCGTTGATGTTGAGCTTCGCAATCAA
>JBAXHK010000227.1:0-3464 GCA_037138935.1 Actinomycetes bacterium | reverse complement strand
TCGTCGTCGTCTGGTTAGCGGTCTCAGAAACCACAACCTGGTCATCGACGATTTCAATAACCGAGGTGCCGTTGGAATCGGACACGAGATATGGCGTGCGCACTGTGGTTACCGTCACCACCGGCAGCAACTGCGCATCGCGCACCAGCGGCGAAACGATGTCAGCGAGGGTAGCCGGCACCAGGCCAGGTGCACCCGCTTCTAGTGGAAGCGTGACCTCATCCCGCGAGGACCCATCAGCTTTGGCAACGGGGAGTTTCAGATGCCAGCCAGCATCGGTACCACCAACGCGTCGGCGCAAGGTGATGCGCCATCTGAAGAGGCGAAGCTCGGGGGTGTCGTAGTAGACGGCGGTCATTTCGAATGGGATGCCAGGTGTCCAGGAGCAGACTACCCCGCTGCTCACCAGATCCGGAAAGGTGCACTGCGCAGGCACGCGCAATTTACGCTCTACTTCACGGTGGACCGTCGGAGTTGTCACGGAGCCCCTATGTTCCCAGCAATAAGGGTTTCTTGGAAGTCAAGAAGTGTGGTGCCGTCGTCGCTGCGGGTTCGGCGCGTCCACGAGCCATCGGCGTGCAGATCCCAAGCCGAAGTACCGGCGTCAGATGCTAGGTCGAATAACGTGTAGATCTCCGCGACATGCCCTAGGTCGCGCAACTGAACCAACGCTTCTACCCGGCGATCAAGGTTGCGGTGCATCATGTCAGCCGAACCAATCCAAAGCTCAGGTATTCCGCCGTTGTCGAAGCCGTAGCAGCGTGAGTGCTCGAGGAATCGACCGAGAATGCTGATCACTCGGATATTCTCACTTAACCCTGGTACTCCAGGACGCAGAGAACAGATACCTCGCACCCAAATTTCAATTGGCACCCCTGCCTTTGATGCTCGGTATAGCGCATCAACCACTCGCTCATCGACAAGCGCGTTTACTTTGAATCTAATTCGTGCGGGGCGTCCTTGGGCATGGTGTTCGATTTCGCGGTCGATGCGATCCAACAATCCCGAACGCACTGAGTGGGGCGCGACAAGTAAACGGTCATACTGGGTGTTCATTGAATAACCAGACAACACATTGAAAAGGTTTGCTACGTCGTCGCCAACGGTAGTGCTGCAAGTTAGTAAGCCAAAATCCTCATATAGGCGCGCCGTCTTCGGATGATAATTTCCGGTGCCGATGTGGCAGTAGCGACGCAATTGGTCACCATCATTTCGAACCACCATTGATATCTTGCTATGGGTCTTTAGGCCTACGAGCCCATAAACGACATGTACTCCCGCTTCTTCAAGCTTGCGGCTCCAAGCGATGTTATTTTCTTCATCGAAGCGAGCCTTGATTTCAACGATGGCAAGAACTTGCTTGCCCTCCTGAGCGGCGGTGATCAGCGCGTCGACGATCGGTGAGTCGCCACTGGTGCGATAAAGGGTCTGCTTGATGGCAAGTACGTTGGGATCAATCGCTGCTTGCTCAAGAAATAGTTGCACACTCGTTGAGAATGAGTCATATGGGTGATGAAGTAAAATATCTCGCTCTCGAATACAGGCCAAGACATCGGGCGCGGATGAAGATTCAACACCGGCAAGTTGGCGCGAGGTTTTCGAAACATATTTGCGGATTTTCAGATCGTCGCGATCAAGTGAATACAGATCCCAAAGCCCGGTTAGGTCAAGTGGGCCAGGGATCCGGAACACTTCATGTTCGTTGACATCGAGTTCGCTCATCAGCAATTCAAGTACGTGCGGGTCCATCGACTGTTCAACCTCTAGGCGCACCGGTGGGCCAAATCTGCGACGCATGAGTTCGCGTTCAAGTGCGAGAAGCAGGTTTTCGGCGTCATCTTCTTCGACTTCAACATCTTCATTGCGCGTGACTCGAAAGGAGTGATTTTGCAAAATCTGCATACCGGGGAAGAGGTCGTCAAGGTGCGCGCCCATTACATCTTCAAGGGGAACAAATCGTTGTGGTGCGACTTTCACGAACCGAGGCAATGAAGGAGGTACTTTCACGCGGGCGAACAGCTCGGTGCCACTTACAGGATTACGCACCACTACCGCCAGGTTCAACGAGAGACCGCTGATATAAGGAAATGGATGTGAAGGGTCCACGGCAAGTGGTGTGAGAACCGGGAATACCTGCGCATCAAAGAATCTATTCATCTCGGCGCGTTCATTTTCGGTAAAGTCTTGCCAACGCAGCAACTCGATGCCGGCAGCTAGTAGGCCTGGTAACACATCTGAGTGAAAAACCTGGGCTTGCTCTCGCTGCATCGCGTGGGCGCGCTCCCAAATGTCTTCCAGAACTTCACGCGGGGTGTGGCCATTTGCAGCCCGAACCGCGATACCGGTGGCAATGCGCCGCTTGAGCCCTGCGACCCGAACCATGAAGAACTCATCTAAATTACTGGCAAAAATGGCGAGGAATTTGGCGCGCTCCAAAACTGGGAGCCGGTCGTCCTCGGACAACTCCAGCACCCGCTGGTTGAAGGCGAGCCAGGACAACTCGCGGTCGAGGAAGCGGTCAACACTGGCCGTTGGGTCCGAGCCAGCCTCAGTTGCGTGATTAGCGAGGTTTTCCGGGCTGGATGTCATGCCTAGATCGTCGCATAGTCAGGTGAACAATTTTTATCGAGTATCCCGTTGGTACAGCACATCGGTGTCCCAGCGGGTGAACCCCAGGCTGGAATAGAGCTTTAGGGCGGGGCTATTGGTGGCATCTACGTAAAGCATGGCTTGGCTCAAGCCCAGATCGCGAAGGTGCTGCAGGCCGATTACGGTGATGGCCCGACCTAATCCGGTGCCTTGCCAGTTCGGGTCGACGCCAACCACGTACACCTCTCCGAGAGCTTCGTGTGCATGAGCTTCTGGTGCATGATCTTTCGGTGCATGGACTGCGTGCCCGGTCGCCCCATGTACTTTCGTCCAGTGAAAGCCAGCGATGTCGCCGGTGTCATCTGCGATGGCAAGGATGAATCCGTCGGTTGAAAACCATGGTTCACCCATCCGGCTTTCAAGATCAGCAATGAGCCACCCACCTTGCTCGGGGTGGTTGGCAAAGGCTCGGCTGTTTAGTTCGAGCCAAGCCTGAGCATCGAGGTCGGGACTGAAAGTGCGAAGGCGAATGCCTGGCGGCAACACGGGCGGGCTAAGTGGTGTGCGCAGGGACCGACGCATCTGCCAGAGTACGCGAGTGTTGATGAAGTTCATTGAACGCGCAAGTTCAATCTCGCCTAACTGTTCGCCCGTTGCCCCTAAGCGAAGCTTCTTATCGGGCACAGTACTAAGCATTGACTCTACGAGTTCACGTCCGACTCCGATACGTCTGTGAGCTGGATGTACGGCTAGTTCGGCACTTGGCCCAGCAACACCGTCGGTTGCATCTAGATGTGCGTATCCAACGAGTACCCCACCTTTGCGCATCAAGAAGTGCTGATCGTGATTGTCGCCGCCATGGCTTACGTGGAGCC
>JBAXHK010000226.1:0-3475 GCA_037138935.1 Actinomycetes bacterium | reverse complement strand
TACCTGTTGACGGCCTGGACTTCAACCCCAGAGGATGACCACCGGCTACTCGGTTTGGCCCTGGTGGCGATGCTGCGGCAGGATTATTTGCCATTTGAATACGTGACCGGTGACCTATCAGTACTAGTTGGGGCCGGTTTTCCGCTGACCACCCGGGTGGGTCTGCGGGCGATGAACGAGCGCACCTATTCAGAGATGATGACCGCTGTGGGGGCTGAATATCGGCCACCGCTGTCTATCATCATTTCGATGCCGGTACCTACAGGTATGCCCGAAGCGGCGGGGCCCCCGCAAACAGTTCCCCCTGTTGTCAGTATCGGAGATACCCGATCTGGTGCCTCGACGACCGTACAAGGTCCAGATCCAGAAGATCCCGGTGCTGGGTATCGAACTCGAACTAGACCCACAAGTGATGTCAGTGCTCCGGTAAAGCCGTAAGTGGTTGTCGTGAAAGCTGAACGAAACTCGGGGCAGGATAATTCGTACGCGATGCGTCGCGTACTTGACGTTCTAGCTGAACGCATTGCAATGATCATCGAATTTGAGCGAGCTGCTGATGATGTCGCAGATCATCAGCGGGGTCACTATTTTCCACCGCACCTAATAACTCGTGATGCTCGCAAAGGTGCACCGCAAAGCTTTAAGGACGTCATACCATTTGCAGATTTGCCGGAGAGGTTGCTTCATTTAGCCAAGAGCGCTGATCTACTGGACATTGATCTGGGCATTCTTTTAACGGCTATGTCGGTAAACCTGCAGCAGCGCTTTGAGCATTTCTTTATTGTCCTCAACAATGAAGTTGATACTCGTGGGCCGAACGTCTCAACAGCAATTCGCCTTGCTGGGTATGACCCAGACAGTGCCGATGCGCGAAGTCGGCTACGCCCTGATCGGCCGCTTCTAGCTCTTGGACTCATTGAGATCACTCACTCCAATAGGTCCTTACTAACCCAAGTTTTAACGGTGCCCGAAAGGGTAGTTGCGCACCTGCTTGGCGACGATGAGTTCGCGCCAGGCACAAGTTCTATCGCTTCATTCATGGGTTCACCACTGCTGCCGGAGGAGTTACTTCCAAAGCTTCCGGATGATTTGGAACTACCTGTTATTTTTCGAGCTGGGTCAGGTACGGCTGGGCGTGAACAGGCTTTTGCGCTCGCCTATCGAGCAACAGGTAAATCACCGTTACTTATTGACGGATTAGGGTTAAGCCGAATAGAGGATGTCTGTTCACTACAGATCCGCGAGTGTGTCCGCGAGGCGGCGCTTGCGGGTAGTCCGATAATTGTAGATATTCGGCACGCCGACACCGGGATGTCTGTTAGCGAAATCGCGCGGCTCTTCAAAACTCTGTCGGTCGCCTTCATCATCCTTATTGAGGCCAAAGCCCACGTCGAGCTCTGGCATGGTCTGACCGTAGATCTGCCGCTGCCGACCGCGGGTGTGCGGCGCAGTTGGTGGGAACACCTAGGTGATGGAACCGAGCGAACCGCTGCCGCCGATGCCGCTATTCACGTTGATCCCCAGGAGTTGCACGCGCACCTAACCAATGGGGGCCCGCTGGCCCCAAGAGCCATCGAAAGTGGCACCTTGACCCAGGCGGTTGACCCGGAGTTCACCCTGGAGGATCTGGTGGCGTCGGCCCGGGTGACCCAAGCCCTCCGTGAGCTTCGGGATCGGGTCAGGCACCGCACCGTGGTTCTTGATGAGTGGCGGATGCGGCCCGGTGGTGGCCGCGGCCGCGGGGTTACCGCTTTATTCTCGGGGCCATCTGGCACCGGGAAAACCATGGCGGCTGAAGCTTTGGCCGGTGAGCTTGGGGTACCGCTATTTCGGGTCAATTTGGCCAGTGTGGTCGATAAATACATAGGGGAGACCGAAAAGAAGCTGGATCGGGTTTTTACCTCGGTCGAAGATGTCGATGGGGTCCTCCTGTTCGATGAGGCGGACGCCCTATTTAGCAAGCGTTCGGGGGTCTCTGATGCCCGAGACCGTTACGCGAACCTAGAAGTGGCCTATCTCCTGCAGCGGATGGAGTCCTTTGACGGGCTGGCGGTCTTGACCACGAATCTCCGGGCAAACCTCGATGAGGCCCTAATCCGGCGCCTGGACGCTGCTATTGATTTCCCGGAGCCCCAGGCGGAAGAAAGATATCTCCTGTGGCTGGCGTGTCTTAAGGGGAATATGGGGCTGGTGGGGCAGAATCACGTCCAACGGCTATCAGCGCTTCCCCTGACCGGCGGGTCTATTCGGGCGGCGTCGGTGTCCGCCGCTTACTTGGCTGCCGCTCAAGGGGAACTTCTAGGCCCCGCACATCTCCTCCGCGGCGTGCAGCAGGAGTGGAGCAAGCAAGGTCGGCTTTCCTTCCCCACGACCGAGTTTGAAGAGAGCTTTGCGGAGGCTGCACATGACGAACCTGATCAACGAATTTGATGCCCTTGGGCAAAACAAATACGTAACTCAGGGCAAGACCGCTGCAACAAATATGCGCCATAAGGGCTCGAGCGCCGAAAATGATCAAATCGGCGACGACGTAGAAGATATTCAGTTCGATACGACGATGGATCCGCAGATCGATCCTGATCGCGTTGATCCTCCAATTGACCCTTCCAGTGCATCGCTCGCTACCCGCCCGCTTATCTGGATGTCTGACGCGTTAACTGACGTAGTCCCCGGGCAAGCTGTTCGAATAAAGGTGAGCGTTCGAAATGTCGGAACGATTGTTGAAACTTACGATTTAAGTGTTTTGGGTCCGGCCCGCACCTGGGTGTCAGTCGCACCATCTGAGATATCGCTTTTCCCAGGCGACGAAGGCACAGCTGTTGTCACGATTAAGCCTCCGCGGAGCCCTAATATGCTCGCAGGCAGGTATGAGGTTGCCATCAAAGCAACTTCTCAGGTTTTGTGGGCCGAAAGGGCTGTCGCGGAATTCAGCGTGACCGTTGCGCCTTACCATCAATTTAAGGCAGTTATTGCGCGCAGCACCTTGGAGCTTAAAACTAAGACATCGACTTACCTTCAAATTGTCAATGAAGGAAACTCTTCGACGAAGTTTTCTGTTGACGTGACAGACCCCGATGGTGTCTTTGAGGGCACATTAGATGCCCCGACTTACGTATTAGATCCTGGGCAACCAGCTTGGTTAAAAGTGGAAGTATCTGGTCCGGTTCACATTGTTGGTAAGCAAGTACATGGGGCCGTATTCGCCCACGTAAACCAAGTTCTTGACCTGGTTACTAATACGCCGGTGATCGGCTCAAAGCCATTTGTCCAGCGCGTGGCAGTGACGCAAAAACCAGTCATTCGTTTCAGGCTCGGCTGGTTCGGACGGATACTAATAATCTTCGCTCTCTTTGCTTTGATCGCCGCATTCATCCTCTCTCGGTTGTTCAGCACGGCGCCCTCGTCAAGCGCGGGGGCGCCTGCTTACCCAACTAACTTCGCCGCAGTAATGAGCGGAAGCCCCATGGTCGTTCTC
>JBAXHK010000225.1:0-3483 GCA_037138935.1 Actinomycetes bacterium | reverse complement strand
CCGTCACCGGGGTACCGGCCGCCGGCGGCTTTATGTCAACCACATCAGCGCTGGTGCTAGTTGCGGTGGATGAGCCGAGCGCATTAAGGATTGCTGGTGCAACCGGCAGCAGCGACCTGACTTTTGCCATGCATCCACAAACAGCGCTGCAGTAGTAGCCCTCCGCTAAAAATGATCACGCCGCATGATGCGGTGGCACATCAGCACGTAGCCGTGCATCACTTGATCCAAAGCCACCAGCTTCATCGGTTGTCGTATCCGGCAGCAGATCAACCTGGAGTCGATCCGATTTAGCTCTCGTCGAACCTACTGAATCTAGAGCCGCATCAAAAGCACGCCCCATCGCGTGCAAGTCTTCCCGGGTTATGACAAATGGCGGCGACACCTGCAAACCACCGTCAGCCAACCACCGGGTAAGTACCCCTTGTTCACGGGCTGCCCGCACCAGCCGAGCACCGATCGTCGGATCCTCCTTGATCAGGTCGGGGCGCAGTTGAACCGCCCCGAGTAAGCCCACCGTGCGGACGGCCGCAACATGACTATGTGCAGCTAACGGGTTCAACGCGGCTGAAAGTACCGGTGCCAGATCAGCGACGCGGTCGACTAATTGCTCTCTCTCGATGATGTCTAGATTCACACTTGCGACAGCGGCGGCCGTCGCGTGCCCCGAATAGGTGTAGCCATGTCGCCAAATTAAACCCGGGGTATTCCAGAAAGGTTCGGCAACTTGGCCACTCACCAGTACGGCACCCATTGGTAAATAGCCCGAGGTCAAGCCTTTGGCGGTCAACATTAGATCTGGTTGCAAGTCCCAACGCTGCGAAGCAAACATCGAACCGGTACGGCCGTACCCACTGATGACTTCATCGGCAACCAAGAGCACCCCACGCTCCTTGCAAATATCGCGAACCCGCGCCAGGTAGCCATCAGGTGGCGGGTACACCCCGCCGGCACCGATTACCGGCTCACAGAAAAATGCCGCAACATTCTCCGCGCCGATGGCGTCTATCTCAGCGGCAAGAGCTTCAGCGTCATCCCAAGTTACGTTTTGAACCTTGGGGTCAGGCTCGCCGTGACCCTCACGATTTGCGGGGATACCACCGAGTGAAGTACCGGCGACATGCATACCGTGGTAGGAGCGCTCGCGGGCAATAATTCGAGTGCGTTTCGGCTCCCCCATCAGTGACCAATACCGGGTAATCATTTTGAGCGCCGTATCAACAGCGTCGCTACCCCCGGAGGTGAAGAACACTTTCGCATCGGGAAGGCCCGATAAGGCGGCCAAGCGATCTGCTAGGTCAAGGGTCGACTGGGTCGCATAATCACCGAAACTCGAATATGAGGCGATCAAGTTCATCTGCGCGGCTGCCGCATCAGCCATCTCGGTCCGACCATGGCCGACATTGCAATACCAAAGGGCCGCCGTGGAATCTAGATATCTGCGGCCATCAGCCCCAATGACATGGGCTCCCTGCCCGGAAGAGATTACGAAGTCGTGGCCGGCAACCGCCGACATGTCGGCGAACGGATGCCACATTGCAGACGTGCGCTGGCTGGTCACCCGCTAAGCCTAGGCCACCGGTGGCGTAGCGTGTTCAACTATGGCCAGCCCACCAGCGCCGCGCCCGCCGCTAACCGGCCGCGTAATTCTGTTCGGTGCCACCGGGTACACCGGGCGCCTAACCGCCGAGGCCATGGTGCGCGCTGGGTTAGCACCGGTGCTCGCCGGGCGCTCTGAGACCAAACTAAGTTCCCTCGTCGCCGAATTAGCCCCTTTTGCGCCCCTTGACGCAGCACCCACCTGGCAGGTTGCCGATGTCAGTGACCAACAAAGTGTCGACGCCCTGCTGACCGGGCCGCAAGATGTCTTGGTGACTACCGTCGGCCCGTTTACCCAACTAGGAGCACCAGCGATCACCGCCGCGATCAGGGCCGGCGCTAGCTATGTCGACTCAACCGGTGAGTCACCTTTTATTCGTGAAGTTTTCGAAAAATACGGCGCCCAAGCCGCGGTAACCGGGGCCGGACTCTTAACCGCCTTTGGCTACGACTTCGTACCAGGCAACTTGGCCGGCGCCTTGGCCTTGAAAGAGGCCCGAGTCAAAGGTGCGGTGCCAACACGAGTCGAGATCGGCTACTTCGTGGGCGGAGATGGTTTTGGGATAAGCAGTGGCACCAAGGCGAGCGCTGCCGCCATTGCGTTGTCGCCGTCTTTCGCCTTCCACCATGGCGGGATCATCACCCAGCGCAGTGCGCGAAGCACCAGCACCTTCCAAGTCGACGGTAAAACACTTGCTGGGCTCAGTGTCGGCGGTAGTGAGCACTTCGTGCTCCCCCGACTTGACCAATCTCTGCAAGATGTTGGTGTCTACCTAGGCTGGGCGGGCAAGGCCACCAAAGCCGCCAGTGCCGCGAGCGGTGTGATGAGCGCGGCCGCGCGCATCCCAGGGCTCAGCAAGCTAGTTGGCCAAGGCTTAAAAGCCGCGATCGGTGATGCCACCGGGCAAGGGCCAACGCCAAGACAGCTAAGCGCCACGAACTCAATTGCCGTGGCGCGAACTTTTGACGGGGTCGGGCGCAGCCTTTCGCGTGTCCAACTCACCGGCCCATCACCTTATTTATTGACGGCTGAATTACTCGCCTGGGCGGCGGCGATGTGCTTGGTGCATCCACCACCAACAGGTGGTGCCTTCGGCCCGGTCGATGCATTCGGCCTTGACAACCTGGTTCAAGGTTGCGCCGACATGGGCTTGGCACCGGTGGCAACATGACGGTGTTGCAAGAAGTGGAATGGCGGGGGCGCCAACTGGCTCACGCCGACCGGGTGCGCCCGTGGGTTACCCCACGCCTAGAACGAAAGAAGCTCGGCCTTGCGCATCCAGTTGACGATTTCCTGTTCAACTATTACCCGTATTCGGTAAACAAACTCACCACTTGGCACCCCGGCTACGGAGTAGAACTACAAGGTGACGTCGCTGAGTTCGATCTTCACCCCGCCTACCGGAGGCTGAATAACGACGCCAATGGCATCACGGCCGACGTCAGCCAGCTGGCCACGAAAGCGGACCGGCTAGATCTAGTGATTCGATTGCTCGCTGGCACTAGTGCTCGCCCCGCGCAACTTAATTGTTTCGGATTACATGAATGGGCAATGGTCTACCAGACCCCAGATACTCGGCATGCAAGTTTTCCGCTAAGGGCCACCAATGAAGTCGTTACCGCCACCGTCGATGAAATCGGGCTGCGCTGCACACATATTGATGCGTACCGATTCTTTACCGACGCGGCAACGCCACTCAATATCATTGAGCCCACCCGCGAAAACCAGCCCGATCTCGAACAGCCTGGCTGCCTACACGCAAACATGGACCTCTACAAATATGCAATGTGGTTCACTCCTTGGGTTAGTAGTGATCTGATTGCCGATTGCTTCGAGTTGGCACGCTCAGCCAGAACCCTTGATATGCGGGCGGCACCATACGA
>JBAXHK010000224.1:0-3486 GCA_037138935.1 Actinomycetes bacterium | reverse complement strand
GCCGATCAAGTGGCCGGGGTCACCACCCCAACAGGGGGCCCGGGCTCGATGCTCGGTGCGGGCGCGGCCACTTCGGCACCCGCTGACTTCGATATTGCTGATTTACCGCCAGAACTCAAGAAATTACTGGGATAGGGGGCACCATGACAAGTGGCCGGTTTATTCGATTTATAACGGCAGTTGGTATATGCACATTCGGGGGCTTTATTGCAATTGCCCCTGCGGCAAGTGCCCATGCGATTATTGAACTAAATGGGGTCGCGGCGGTTGCCGGGCAATCCAGCGTGTTGACCCTAGAAATTCAGCACGGGTGCATAACTGATTCGCCCGAAACAACCCAAGTGATTGCCTTCGTCGGCAAGCCTTGGGGTGCGGTCAAGCCAGGCTCGGTTGATGGCTGGAAGTTCTCGGTCGCACCGCTCGCCGATGGTGGCCAGCAAATTACCTGGTCGGTTGTGGGCAAGCCGATTCCGTTTTCCACTCCGGTCTTTTTCCCGATGACGGTCAAGTGGCCCAACTCACCGGGGGTCTACAGCATGCGGGTGCTTCAGATTTGCACAGTAGGGCAGTACTTGTGGGAGACCCCGTTTACCCCGGCCACGGCCTCCTCGCCCTCACCGCCCCTCACCCCTTTGCCTCAAGTGACGGTGCTCGCACGCGGCTGATCCACGGCTTATGTGACCCGTGGTCATCGCCCACCTAGCCATCTGGCAGAATACGGAGGTCTTGCTGCCCGGTTGGCCCTCTATCCTTCCGATGCGGCAACCCGCAAGGTTTTCGCCCAAAGTCGTATCCCCACGCGATTGACGGCGCGCACCGCCTAAAAAACAGGAGATAAGCCCACCGTGGCCGTAAAAATCAAACTTAAGCGTCTTGGCAAGATTCATGCGCCCCAGTACCGCATCGTGGTTGCTGATTCGCGCACCGCACGTAATGGTCGGTCCATCGAAGAAATTGGCCTGTATCAGCCGATGGAAGACCCGAGTGTTATCAAGGTCGACTCGGCCCGGGTGCAGTACTGGCTCGGAGTTGGCGCGCTGCCGACCGAAGCCGTCACCGCAATCTTGAAAGTTACCGGGGATTGGCAGAAGTTCAAGGGTCTTCCGGGCGCCGAAGGCACCCTCCGGGTCGCCGAGCCCAAGGTCAGCCGCCTGGTCAAATTCGAAGCAGCCATTCAAGATGCGGCGAAAGAACCGAAAGCACCGGTTAAGAAGCCGAAGCTCGAAGTACCTGTCGCAGAGGTTGTTGCTGCGGAGGTTGTTGCCGAAGAGGTAGCCATCGCTGAGGTTGTTGCCGAAGAGGTAGTCATCGCGGAGGTTGTTGCCGAAGAGGTTATTGCTGAAGAAGAAGTCGCGGTTGCCGATGCAGACGAGGCCACTGCCTGATGTTGGAAGAAGCCCTTGCGCATCTAGTCCGCGGCATTGTTGACCATCCCGGCGACGTGTTCGTGAGTGAGCGGGAGCAACGCCGGGGCAAGTGCCTCGACGTCCGGGTACATCCGGAGGACATGGGTCGGGTGATCGGCCGCGCTGGCCGCACCGCGACCGCGCTGCGCACCGTCGTGACCGCACTAAATGAGGGCCGCGGCGTGCGCATCGATTTCCTCGATGTCGCCGAGCGCTGACAAACCAGATCAGCATGCGCGTCGTTGTCGGCCGCATCGGCAAACCACATGGCCTGCGTGGCCAGGTAACCGTTGAACTGAGAACTGACGAACCCGATGAGCGTTTTGCTCCGGGTTCGGTTCTTTATTCAGATGGCCCTGCCGGAGATTTGACGGTTTCCGAAATTCACTGGCACTCAGGCCGGTTGTTGGTTAGTTTCGTCGGATTTGAGAGCCGGGGAGCCGCCGAGTCTTTGCGCGGAACAATTGTTGAAGTCGAGCGAGACACTGACGCAAAACCAGTCGATCCAGATGAGTTCTACGACAGCGCACTTATTGGGTGCACGGTCGAAACCATAAGTGGTTATTCCGTAGGCGTGGTGGGCGATGTGGTGCATCTCCCATCCCAAGAATTGCTATCGGTAATCACCGCGACCGGGCGTGAAGTGCTTATTCCTTTCGTATCTCAGATTGTGCCAACCGTTGACATGGATAATCGCCGAATTCTCATTGATCCACCTATTGGGCTGATCGAGGAGCCCAGCGATGAGGATTGATGTTGTCACTATTTTCCCGGACTACTTCACGCCATTGACCTTGTCACTGCTGGGTAAGGCGATGGCGGCCGGTCTAATCGAGGTTCGTATTCACGACTTGCGCACATTTACCCACGATCGCCATAACACCGTCGACGACACGCCTTATGGCGGTGGCCCTGGCATGGTGATGAGCCCCGTGCCATGGGGGGAGGCCCTTGACGAAATCGCCGCAAGTGGTCAGGGGAGACAACCGGTATTGGTAGTGCCCACCCCGTCGGGGGCAGTTTTCAATCAGCACGCGGCCCAAGCTTGGACCACCGACCCATGGTTGGTATTTGCTTGCGGTCGCTACGAGGGCATAGATGCGCGAGTCGCTGCCCACTATGCGAAATCCAGCGAATGGGCGGGAGTGCGAGAAGTCAGTATCGGCGATTATGTCTTGGCTGGTGGTGAAGCGGCGACCTTGGTAATTGTTGAAGCGGTGGCGCGCCTACTTCCAGGAGTCGTCGGGAATGAAGCCAGCGTCATCGATGACTCATTTGCTGCTGGCTCCATGGAGAACTTGGTCGAAGGGCGAGTTTTTACCAAACCACAGGAGTGGCGCGGGCTCGCCGTACCAGAGGTGCTACTCAGTGGTCACCACGAACAAATCGCCACTTGGCGGGCTGAGCAGGCAAGGCTGCGCACGGCCCGAATGCGTCCGGATTTAGCCGCTGTTAGCCCAGAGCTTGGGCTAGGTTAAAGCCTCGGCTGAGGGCGGTTTGGCCCCGCATCCGGCCTGTGGCAGACTTGCCCAGCACGCCCGGGGTGCCCCGCCACAGGGGAAGCCCCCGGTTTTGAACTGAGTAGCTGTTCCCGATCCCCTCAGTGGGGCCAATAATCGTGGGCGACCTGTGGCGCTTGCAGGAAGTGAACCCAAAATGAAGACCCTAGACGCAGTTGACGCAGCATCCCTAAAGACCGGGCTCCCGGACCTTCGATCAGGTGACACCGTGAAGGTGCACGTAAAGGTAGTTGAAGGTAACAAGACCCGTGTGCAGATTTTCCAGGGTGTGGTTATCGCTCGGGCTGGATCAGGTATTGGTGAGACTTTCACGGTCCGCAAGGTTTCATATGGTGTTGGGGTTGAGCGCACTTTCCCATTGCACACTCCGATTATTGAGAAAATCGAGTTGCTTACCCGCGGTGATGTCCGTCGGGCCAAGCTCTACTACCTGCGCGACCTTCGCGGCAAAGCTGCAAAGATTCACGAGCGCCGCGAAAATGTACCTGCGGCGGCTGCTGCCGTAGCTGAACCAGCAGCAGATCAAGACTGAACCGCGTCCTGCGGCTCAGCTAACAAGT
>JBAXHK010000223.1:0-3504 GCA_037138935.1 Actinomycetes bacterium | reverse complement strand
GCGCCGGCACTTGGTACGACAAAATCTGGACTGCGGTCGAGCAAGCCGATCAATTGGCACCCGCCACCGCTCGTACCCAGTAACTGGGTGAAGTAGCCGAATTCCCGAATATCGGGCCCCGAGTCGGCGATGTTCGCGGTTGGCGTACGCGAAACCCGAATGATCCCTCATAGAAGTACGTTGTACTCGACATGATGGGTCAGGGATCTGCGGTTACCATGGAGACCTGGACAATTAGTTGCTGACTGATGCACGAATACACAGATGGAGTGTGAGCGATGTTCGAGAGGTTTACCGACCGGGCGCGACGGGTAGTTGTGCTTGCGCAAGAAGAAGCCCGAATGTTGAACCACAACTACATCGGCACCGAGCACATTCTGCTCGGCCTGATCCACGAGGGCGAAGGCGTCGCAGCCAAAGCCCTCGAAAGCCTTGGTATCTCCTTGGAGGCGGTCCGCCAACAGGTTGAAGAAATCATCGGACAGGGACAGCAGGCGCCGAGCGGGCATATTCCCTTTACCCCGCGTGCCAAGAAAGTCCTCGAACTCTCACTTCGTGAAGCACTGCAACTTGGGCACAACTACATCGGCACCGAGCACATCCTGCTCGGCCTGATTCGTGAAGGTGAAGGCGTCGCTGCTCAGGTGCTCGTTAAGTTGGGCGCCGATCTCAACCGGGTGCGCCAGCAGGTAATCCAGTTGTTGAGCGGCTACCAAGGTAAGGAGCCCGCAGCCGCGGGTGGTCCAGCCGAAGGTACGCCGTCTACTTCACTTGTTCTCGATCAATTTGGCCGCAACCTGACCGCGGCAGCGCGCGAGGGCAAGCTGGATCCAGTAATCGGTCGCGATAAAGAAATTGAGCGCGTTATGCAGGTGCTGTCGCGCCGCACCAAGAACAATCCGGTGCTGATCGGTGAGCCCGGTGTTGGCAAGACTGCCATCGTTGAAGGCCTGGCCCAGAACATCATCAAGGGTGAGGTCCCCGAGACTTTGACCGATAAGCAGATTTACACCCTTGACCTGGGCGCACTTGTTGCTGGCTCGCGTTACCGCGGTGATTTCGAGGAGCGCCTGAAGAAGGTGCTCAAAGAAATTCGCACCCGCGGCGACATCATCTTGTTTATTGACGAGATGCACACTCTCGTGGGCGCCGGAGCCGCAGAAGGCGCAATTGATGCCGCCAGCATCCTGAAGCCGATGCTCGCCCGTGGTGAGTTGCAGACGATCGGCGCGACAACCCTTGATGAGTACCGCAAGCATGTCGAAAAGGATGCTGCGCTTGAGCGTCGATTTGCACCCATCAAGGTTGAAGCGCCTGATGTTCCACACACCGTTGAGATTCTGCGCGGCCTACGCGATCGTTACGAGTCACATCACCGCGTCTCAATAACCGATGGCGCACTCGAGGCAGCAGCGCGCCTATCGGATCGCTACATTTCTGATCGGCATCTCCCAGACAAAGCGATCGACCTTATTGACGAAGCCGGCTCCCGACTTCGAATCCGACGCATGACAGCACCGCCGGATCTGCGCGCCTTCGATGACCGTATTGCCGATGTTCGCAAGGAGAAAGAATCAGCAATTGATGGCCAAGACTTTGAAAAGGCCGCCGCATTGCGTGATGACGAAAAGAATCTGCTCGCCGAGAAAGCTACCCGTGAGCGCGAGTGGAAAGCCGGCGACATGGATGTCGTTGCTGAGGTCGATGAGCGACTAATCGGTGAGGTTCTTGCATTAATGACCGGCATCCCGGTCACTGACCTGACCGAGGACGACATTGCGCGGTTGCTGCGGATGGAAGATGAACTCCATAAGCGCATCGTGGGTCAAGAGCAGGCTGTTATTGCGCTGTCAAAGGCCATTCGCCGCACGCGGGCTGGATTGAAGGACCCGAAGCGTCCTTCAGGTTCGTTCATCTTTGCTGGGCCGTCCGGTGTCGGCAAAACCGAATTGAGCAAGACCCTCGCGGAATTCTTGTTCGGTAGCGCTGATGCGCTAATCGCACTTGATATGAGCGAGTATTCAGAGCGCCATACGGCCTCACGGTTATTTGGCTCGCCTCCCGGATATGTCGGTTACGAAGAGGGCGGTCAACTCACCGAGAAGGTGCGCCGCAAGCCTTTCTCCGTGGTGCTGTTCGATGAAATCGAAAAGGCCCATCCGGATATCTTCAACACCTTGTTGCAGGTTCTCGAAGAAGGTCGATTGACCGATGCGCAGGGCCGCATGATCGACTTCAAAAACACGGTCATCATCATGACTACCAACCTAGGTAGCCGCGATGTGTCAAAGGGCGTGCTGCTGGGCTTTGCGCCAGAGAATGACGACGAGAGCGCTTACGAGCGGATGAAGGCGAAGGTGCAGCAAGAACTCAAGCAGCACTTCCGTCCGGAGTTCTTGAACCGCATCGACGACACCATCGTTTTCCATCAGTTAACCCAAGATGAAATCGTCCAGATCGTAGATCTCATGATTGCCGCATTGGATCTGCGCCTGCAGGACATGAACATGGGCATCGAGTTGACACTTGGCGCTAAGGCATTGCTCGCAGAGCGTGGTTATGACCCGGTCATGGGTGCCCGCCCGCTTCGTCGCACGATTCAGCGCGACCTAGAAGATCCGCTGAGTGAGAAGATGCTCTTCGGTGAAATGCCGCAGGGTTCAATAGTGGTCGTCGATGTCACCGGTGAAGGCGCCGAACGGGAGTTCACCTTTACGGCTACTCCGAAGACCGAATTGCCCGATTCCCCACCGATTGAAGCAGCCGGAACCATCGCGGAATAATTAGCAACGAGTCCAGGTACTGGAAGGAGGGGCCACCATCATGAGCGGGCCCCTAATTCCGGGTATCCGGGAGTTTGATGCGCCCCGCAAACGTAATCCGGTAATCCTGTGGTGGCTGCTGGGGTTAGTGATTTTGGCAGGGGTGGTCGTTCTTGGCCTTGGAGTGTTCGCGGCGTCCGGCCCACTTCGCCAACTTGGCTTGGTGACCGAAAATTTGGAGCCGTTGGCTTTTCGACCCACGATTGTCGACACGGTCGTGCAAATATCGGTTGCCGTGCCCGCTGAAGGCCTGTGCGCTGATGATGTGGTTGATATCGCTCAGTCTGAGGATGCAGCTGCGGTGTATGTGGGCGCATCGGTGACTTCACCTCGCAATATCAGTTGCCCGGCGGTCGGGCTCAGCGCCTCTCAGGTTTGGGTCGATATGCAACTACTTGGCCCACTAGCGCAGCGTCAGGTGATAAGAGCTAATGATGGCCAGGTGCTTTCGCGGGAGAGCTCAACCGGCCTAGGCTGAAGGCGCTCCTAAATGGTTTCACGAACTGTGACAATGCCAATTTTTATTGGGCATTAATCGGTGGCGTGCAATGCGGTGTTAAGCCCGCCCCAGGTGCCAGTACGGACTACAACTTCCAATGAACCATCTAATGAGTTTCTTCTAAAGAGTAGATCGTTAGCACCAGATAAAGCCCCCGCCTTTACAATTTCACCATCAGGCAAG
>JBAXHK010000222.1:0-3508 GCA_037138935.1 Actinomycetes bacterium | reverse complement strand
GATTACGGCATGGGTCAATACGTTCCACGAGTTGGTGTAGCCGAATAAATGGGACTCAATGTTCGGCATGATCCGCAGTGCCCCATCAAGCCAACCGATATACCAGTCAGGCTGTGAGCCAGCACTAACTTGGTCGGGGGTGTAGGGGCCGAAAACCCAAATCGGGTTAAGTGTTACCAGGCCGGCGATGAGCGTGCAGATCCCGAAGACGATGAAGAAGAAGCCGCCAGCCTTTGCCATGTAAACCGGCATGAGCGGGTAACCAACCACGTTGCTGTTGGTCCGCCCGGGGCCGGGGAACTGGGTGTGCTTTTGGGTCCAGACCAACATCAGATGCACGGTGACCAAAGCAAGGATTAGCCCAGGCACTAGCAAGATATGGATGCCGTAGAGCCTCGAGATGAAGTCGGTGCCGGGGAACTCGCCCCCGAAGAGTAGGAAGGCACCCCACGTGCCAATTATAGGTATGGACTGCACGATGCCACGGGCAATCTGCAAGCCGTTGCCGGAAAGCAGATCATCGGGCAGTGAATACCCGGAGAACCCAGCAGCCAGTGCCAAAGTGGCTAGGCCGACCCCGATGATCCAGTTGAACTCACGGGGTTTGCGGAAAGCACCGGTGAAGAAAACCCTGAACATGTGAACTGCGATTGCGGCAACAAATATCAGCGCGGCCCAGTGGTGCATTTGGCGGATCAAGAGCCCGCCGCGTACATCGAATGAAATATCTAAGGTGGAGGAGTAGGCCTCTGACATCTCGATGCCCTTAAGTGGCACGTAGGAGCCGTCATAGATGACCTCAACCATTGAAGGCTTGAAGAACAAGGTCAGGTAAACACCAGAAAGCAGAATCACGATGAAGCTGTAGAGGGCGATTTCGCCAAGCATGAAGGACCAGTGATCCGGGAAGACTTTTCCGAGGTTGCGAGCTAGGAATTTGTTGCTTCCTAGGCGCTGATCAACGTAGGTAGCGACACCTTCACCGGCGGCCTCAATAGGGCTTGACGCTGTCGGATTAGTCGTGCTCATCCACGCTCCCAGAAACTAGGTCCGACCGGTTCAGCAAATGCTGCCTTCGCCACAATGAATCCTTCCACATCTACACCAATTGGCAACTGGGGCATGCGCCGCGCTGCCGGGCCAAAGACCACGTTGCCGGAGTCGGAAAGGTCGAATGTCGATTGGTGGCATGGGCATAGCAAGTGATGGGTGCGCTGTTCGTAAAGGGCGATCGGGCAGCCCACGTGGGTGCAAATCTTTGAGTAGGCGACGATCCCTTGGTAATCCCAGCCGTCACCTTGCTGCGAGACAATGTCAGCCGGGTCCATGCGCACCAAGATGATGGCGGCTTTGCCGCGAGCATTTAGGTTACCTTCGGCGGCCTGGACTTCTTCAAGGTCTGCTGGTGCCGCGGAAACAAGCCCGCCTACTGGAATATCTTCGGGGCGGATCGGCAGGTAGGTGGCATCGGTAACAACCCGGGTGCCGTCCTTCCACAATGTGGTGCTTAAAAGCTCTGAGGGGCTGGGGTTTCCGGGGGGTGAGACCCACAGGTCTCGCAGCATGACGATCAGGGGGATGGGGAATAGCACCATGGCACCGATCAAGGTGCGCCGGATGATCTTGAAGCGCGCAAAACCAGATTCTTCTTTGCCCCGCTCGTAATTCGCCGCTGCTTCGCCGGTGGCTTCAGCCGGTGAGGATAGGTCATGTCGCTCTTGGACGACTTCGACATCGGGCATCAATTTTTTGGCCCACTGAATGGCGCCAGCGCCGATGAGGAAAATCGCTGCACCCATGGTGAATCCCAAGGTGATATTCATAGCCCCGACCACACCGAACACCGGAATATAAACATTCGCTGATTTGTCGATGGCGATGTAGGCGACGAAAAAAAGCACAACAAACAGCATGGACAACAAGAACATCGAAGAGACTTGGCGCTCAGCCCTGCGTGCGGCCTTTGGATCGGTATCGGCTACCCGTGGACGGTGCGGAATATCGGCAACCGGTGAATAGCCAAGTTTTGCCGGTGCATGTTCGCCGCCGCCGGCCTGTGGGCCTGTACTAATCTCAGTCATAGCGCTTTAATTCCAATCCAGACAGCCACTGCGATCAGGGCGCCGAATACTGCGGTCCACAGGAACAGGCCTTCGGTTACCGGGCCGAGTCGGCCGAGTGAGAGCCCGCCCGGGTCGGCAGCGGTTTGCAGATAGTCGACATAAGCGATAACTGCCTTCTTGTTTTCACCCGGAAGCGTGGAATCGCTGAAGACCGGCATACTTTGGGGCCCGGTGATCATGGCCTCGTACATCTGCGTTGGGGTGGCGTTCATCAAGCTGGGTGCGTACTTGCCCTGGGTTAGCGCGCCGCCTTGACCTGCGGCTTGGTGGCACTGCTGGCAGTTGACGCGAAACAGCACCCCGCCTTCGGCAATGTCAGCGCTACCGAAATCAACCTGCTCAGCGTTTGGGATGGCGGGGCCAGGTGCTAGCGAAGACACATAAGCCGCCAATGCTGCGGTCTCCTCCGCGTTGTACTGCGGAGGCCCAGCCGCTGCCTGCACGCCGGGGGCAGCAAGGGGCATGCGCCCCGTGCCGACCTGGAAGTCAACAGCGGCTGCGCCGACACCGATCAAAGTAGGGCCGCTGGTGGAACCCTGAGCTTGCAAACTATGGCACGAGGAGCAGCCCTGTAGGTAGAGCTGCTTGCCCATTTCCACCTGGGTTTCGCTACTTGCTGCGCCGGCAGCTTCGGCGGGGCGCACTGAACCGACGGCGGCATAAACCCCGCCGACTGCAACCAGTGCAAACAACAGCATTGCCAAAGCTACGACGGGTTGACGTCGCCTGGCAGCAAGGAACTTCACGCGGGCAAGCCTTTCGTCGTTATTTGAGGATGTAAATCATGAAGAAAAGGGCAATCCAGACCACGTCAACAAAATGCCAGTAATAAGAAACGACGATGGCACGGGTGGCCTGATCGTGGGTGAAGCGCTTGGTTGCGTAGGTGGTGGCCAGAACTAGCAGGAAGGCGATTAGTCCGCCGGTAACGTGCAGGCCATGGAACCCGGTGGTGAGGTAGAAAGCGGATCCGTAGGCATTCGATGAAAGCGTCAAACCTTCGTGGACCAAAGCCACGTACTCGGTGATCTGGCCGGCGACAAAGAATGAGCCCATCAAAAAAGTGATGATGAACCAGCGGCGCAGTACTTTGACCTCGCCGCGCTCGGCCGCAAAGACGCCCAATTGGCAGGTCACGCTGGAAAGCACTAAAACAGTGGTGTTGAGGCTGGCGAATGGGATATTGAGCAGTTTGGTTTCTTCGGCCCACATCTCGGGGTTCACCGCCCGTAGGGTGAAATACATTGCGAAGAGTGCTGCGAAGAACATCAGCTCGCTGGCAAGCCAAACTATGGTGCCGATAGCCACCATGTTGGGCCGGTTGGCCGGGACGTGCGCGTAGGCCGCCGGTACCTGCGTTGTTGATGTCACGTTATGCATTCTGG
>JBAXHK010000221.1:0-3555 GCA_037138935.1 Actinomycetes bacterium | reverse complement strand
AGGGCGTACGTTCGCAGACGCAGTCCGCCAAATTCTGGTGCTAACGGTATTAAGCATCACCGGGTTACTAGTTGGATGGCGAATAAATAATGGCTTTTTCAGCGCACTCCTGGCCTACGCCCTGTTGCTGTTTTTTGCCTACACCGTTGCGTGGGTTGGTGCTTGGATCGGGTTGAGTGTGCCTAACCCCGAGACAGCAAATACCGCAGGCTTGGCGTGGTTGTTTCCGTTGACCTTCCTGTCTAATGCGTTTGTGCCGATTTCCTCAATGCCAGATTGGCTGCAGCCGATAGCCGCATACAACCCGGTTTCTACTTTGGTGCTGTCCACGCGTGAACTATTCGGTAACCCGACGGGTATCCAGCCGCACTACTGGTCGCTCGATCATGCGGCGCTGTACACCCTGATCTCCTGCGCGGTCCTAATCGGAATCTTTGCACCCTTGGCGGTACGCAAGTACCGCAACGCCACTTTGCGCTAGCGGATATACGGCTCGACTTTTACGATGTCAACCGACATCTCCTTGCCATTGGCCAGCTGATAAACGGCACTCTCGCCAACGCGCTTGTGCATTACCGCTGAACCCAGCGGTGAGGTGGGGGAGTAAACCTCGATGGAGGCGTGCGCTGCTTCTTCGCGTGAGCCCAGCAAGAAAGTTTCGACTTCGCCGTCGGATGGGAATCGCACAGTTACGACTTTGCCCTGAGCGACTTCATCCACTTCGGCATCTGGGACACCGATCTGCGCGCTCTCCAAGAGCTGCCGCAGCTGACGAATCCGGGCCTCACTCTTGCCCTGTTCCTCTTTTGCGGCGTGGTAGCCGCCGTTCTCCTTTAAGTCACCTTCTTCGCGGGCGAGTTCAATGCGCTTGGTGATCTCGGTGCGGCCCGGGCCTTCGCGCTCGGCAAGTTCACCTTGCAGTCGGTCATATGCCTCTTGGGTCAGCCAAGTCACTTCGCTCATGGGAGTCGAGGGTAACGGTGAATTCATAAAAGGGGAACTGCGAGCGTGAATCGTTATCGATTATGGGGACCAGGGCTGGTTTGGCGGCACGACACCGGGCGGGAATTGGGGTTGGATCACATTCGCGGTGGGCCCGACACTGCATCCCAAGAGTTCGAGGACGTAGGCGGGCGCCAAGGTGCGAAGCTCGTAATCAACGCGCACAGTTGCTGCTCCGGGTTCAAGGGTGATGGCGGCGTAGCCGACATCGGCTCTGGATTTGTCTTGCGCGCGCACGACGCAAGTGACGGTGTCTGCCGCCTGGCGTTGCACGTCGAATGTCACTGACACGTGGTCGGGAGCCACGTCATCCCAGGTGATTAGGGTGGCGGTTAGCGTGTCGCGATTTAGTCCGAGTGAGACAAAAATGAGGGCGGCCACAAAACCCACTATCAAAATGGTCGCGCCGATAATGGTGCCTATGGGTCGTCGATCTAGCCCATATCGGGCGATCATCTCCGGGGAGAGTTGGTCCCGGCGAAATGGCGAAGGCATGAATGCCACACTAATGCTTGTGTACCCAGACCTGCGCCTCATGGCGGTCCATGCCCACCCCGATGATGAATCGAGCAAAGGTGCCGCCGCTACTGCTAAATATGTGGCCGAGGGAGTTGAAGTCTTGGTGGTGACCTGCACCGGCGGTGAGCGCGGCGACGTGCTAAACGAGCAGGCGGCCGCCGAGGTTGCCGAACTTGGCCTGGAGGAAGTACGCCGCCGCGAGATGGCGCGGGCCGCTGAGATTTTGGGGATGCGCCAAGTTTGGCTGGGTTTCCCAGATTCTGGGTTGCCGGAGGGTGACCCGCTGCCTCCGCTGCCAGCGGGTTGCTTCGCGGCCCTGCCGCTCGAACTCGTAGTTGCGCCGTTGGTCGCTCTCATCCGTGAATTTCAGCCACAGGTTGTCACCACCTATGACGAAAAAGGTGGCTACCCGCATCCAGACCACATTCGCACCCATGAAGTGACCATGGCCGCGGTTGATGCAGCCGCTGACCCCGCGATGTACCTAGGTGTTGGCGGTGCGCCTTGGCAGGTTTCCAAGGTCTACTACAACCAACAGTTCAGTAAGCAGCGGGTGCTGGCGCTGCACTTGGCAATGACGGATGCTGATCTGGAATCCCCTTATGACGATTGGCTCAAAGACTGGAAGGATCGCCCGGAGGATGCGGATCGACTAACAACTCGTGTCGATGCGGCCGCATGGTTTGAGGTCCGCGACCAGGCCTTGTCAGCGCATCGAACCCAGATCGACCCCGAAGGGCGGTGGTTCGCTGTTCCGATGGAACTACAAAAATCAGTTTGGCCGACCGAAGATTTTCAACTGGCAAGATCAACCATTGCCGTTGAACTACCGGAAGATGATCTATTCGCGGGACTAAGGGGCAGGTAATGGATCCAGATCCGAATAGCGAACTAAGTAAGCTCATTGATGGTGCTGGGCCAATTGCCGGGCTTTTTGTCCTCGCCCTGGGAGTTGCCTTGGTGCTGCTTTGGTTTTCACTTAAGCGTCAGATGAAGCGGATTAACCCTGACCTGCCTATGGGGCGAGGTAATAGCGAAGACATCGGTGATAACGAACAAGCCGCGGATCGCGAACCGACCAAAGAGGCGCCCGAGCGCGGAGCAGATGAGCAAGCGCCCAACTCCTAGCGCGCTGCTCCGCACGGCGGTCACGCCGCGCTGGGTTGGTTTCGCGTTGCTAGCGACCATCTTCATGATCGGCTGCGTGGCATTAGGGCGCTGGCAGTGGGATAGAACCCAAGACATCATTCAAGCCGAACGGGCATCGAGGTCGGCACCACGCGCCATTGAAGAAGTGGCGGTGCCCGGTGGCACCTTGACGAATGAATTAATTGGCCAACCGGTTTTCGCGAAGGGAAACTATGAGGCCGCTGGCCAGTTGGTAGTTTTAAATCGCTCATTTGCTGAACAGCCCGGAGTCTGGGTTGTGACCCCACTTCGTCTAGTTGACGGGTCACTTATCGCGGTACTGCGCGGTTGGCTCCCTGACCCCACCGCACCGGGTGCGGTGCCGCCGGCGCTCGCGGTGGTAGTCACCGGTGTGGTGCAACCAGACGAGGGCTTCTATGCCGATGCTAAACCGGACCCGGGCACCTTAGTCGCGATTTCGAGCGTCGAACTGCGCAAACTTTGGGGCCCGGAGACCAGGCCCGGGTATCTCACTTTGGCCACCCAGCAACCCACGTTCACGCCGGGTCCGACACCGGTACCGCCAACCGTGGTTACCGGCAATGTCGCATTTCCGATCCAGAATCTCTTCTACGCCATTCAATGGTTAATCTTCGCGGCCTTCGCCAGTTTCGTATATGGACGCTGGCTGTGGCGCGATGCGCAAGAAATGAGTACTAAGGATGGCGATTTTTCGACTACGGTTACGTCGTCATGATTTATGTAATTGGTGAGGCGTTAATCGACATTATCGTCGACGCTGAGGGCAAGGTTCTGGCCTCGGTTGTGGGTGGGGCACCATTGAATACGGCCCGCACGATCTCACGTCTTGATGTTTCAGCAACCTTCCTGGGCGGGATCTCGACC
>JBAXHK010000220.1:0-3562 GCA_037138935.1 Actinomycetes bacterium | reverse complement strand
CGAAGAGGCAATTTCGAAAGCGGCGGCTGTGGTTTCTGGATAAACGGAAGAGGTAGATAAGCCGACAAGTGGACTCACTCCCGACGCCACCTATCGGTGATGATTGTCATCACCCAGATACACCCGGCACCAACTAGCCCGACCACAATGGCGACGAGGCTGTAACGCTCTGGGCCAAGGGAAAGCGCAAATAGTTTCGAGAAGAATGGCACAAATAGCACACCAAGAAATAGCAAAATCATCAGTGCAACAATCCCAATTCGAATTAGATTAAGTGGTCGAGCACTTTGCACCAAGACCGCGGTGGCGACGATGAAAAGCGTTACGGTTGCCGCTGATTGCGCACTGGCTAATGGCTCGCCAATATTTAATGCCAGGCCATAACTGGTAAAAGCGGCAAGTGCTGCGATCGCTCCGGCCGGTGCCGAGAACACCAATACCCTCTTGAAGAACCCGGGGCGAAAGCGCTCGGTGTTTGGCATCAAGGCCAAGAAGAAACCCGGTATACCAATCGTCAGTGCGCCGAGTAGTGAAAGGTGTCTGGGCAAAAATGGGAAGGAGACCGCGAATACTCCGGTAGCAATGGATATGAAGATTGCGTAGAACGACTTGGTTAAGAACACATCAGCAACGCGTTCTATATTGCCTAATACGCGCCGGCCCTCAGCCACCACGCTTGGCATCACCGACCACTTATCGTCCAGGAGCACTAGTTGAGCGACGGCGCGAGTGGCCCCAGAGCCTGAGCCCATCGCAATGCCAAGATCGGCACTCTTGAGCGCCAGCACATCGTTAACGCCATCACCGGTCATCGCCACTGTGCAGCCTTGAAGGTGCAATGCATCAACCATAGATTGCTTCTGCGTTGGTGTTACGCGACCGAATACTGACGCTGTCTCCAGCACCTTCGCGATATCGGCCGTGTTTTGCGGCAACGTGCGAGCATCAACAGGGTTTTCAGAGCCTGGGACACCGGCCTGTGCCGCAATTGCACCAACGGTTGCTGCATTGTCGCCCGAAATAACCTTGACTCGCACATCTTGCTCGAGGAAATAGGCAACAGTTTCGGCGGCATCCGGCCGCAAGGTTTGATCAATAACTACGAGTGCCACCGGGGTGATGCGGCCTGGACCACGTTCAGCATCTGGGTTAACGTCGCTGGTACCAAGTAGCAGCACCCTTGCGCCATCGCCCGCAATTCCGTCCGCCCGGCTTCGAAATTGGTCACCATCGGCAAGCAGCATTTCAGGAGCACCAACAACCCACGACCCATGGTCTGCAAACGTTGCGGCTGACCATTTTCGAGAGCTTGAGAAAGGCACACTTGTTTGGACAGCCCAAGACGGGTTGGGGTAACGCGCACCAACGGCCTGCAGAGTCGGATTTGGGCTGGATTCGACAGCCGCCAAAGCACCCAGCGCCTGACCGATATTCACGTTTTCGCTCAACGACAGCACTTCGCGCACTTGCATACCGGGCTCGGTAAGTGTGCCCGTCTTATCGACACAAATGGTGTCAACGCGCGCTAGTACCTCTACCGCCGGGAGGTCCTGGACTAGCACTTTCTTCGCGGCGAGCCGGATGACCGCGACAGCCATCGCGATGCTGGTAAGTAATACCAGACCTTCAGGCACCATCGTCACCATGCCAGCGATAGTGCCGCGCAAGACCTCTTTAATTGGCAGGTCAGCGCGCAGCCACTGCGAGAAGAACAGCAATAGCCCAACAGGTAGGAGCAGGTACGACAGGAGCCGGATGAACCTGTTGATCGAGTCACGAAGCTCAGAGTTAGTTTGGTGAAACTTCTTGGCCTGCTCGGTTAATCCGGCAGCGAATGAGTCACGGCCAACGCGCGTGGCTCGGTAGAGACCTGAACCGGCAACCACGAAAGACCCAGACATCGCCTGCGCGTCGATTTGCATATCAACCGGGTCAGCCTCACCGGTCAGCAGGCTCTCGTCAATTTCAAGTCCATCGGCATGGAGGATGACTCCATCAACAACGAGTTGATCACCGGTCTTCAAAACGATGACGTCATCGAGTACTACGTCGTGTGCGCTGACAGCAACATCATTACCGTCACGTCGGACGACTGGTTTTGCTTCGCCAATAACCGCAAGCTTGGCTAGCGCACGGGATGCCCGATACTCCTGAATTATGCCGATCCCGGTGTTAGCAACAATTACGAAACCAAAGAGTGAATCCTGAATAGGCGCAATCACCAGCATTACTACCCACATGATCCCGATCAGACCGTTGAACCAAGTAAATGTGTTGGCCTTGATGATGTCGCTGATACTTCGACTGTTTGCATCAGGTGAATGGTTTACCCGACCCGCAGCTACCCGCTCAGCTACCTCAGCGCTCGTCAACCCCGAAGCGACCATCGTCATGTAGGTAGGCGATCCATGCGGTGAAGAATTACGCCCTCCCGCAAGGCCCATGGGCAAATCACCAACTCTTTAATATCGAGTAAATCCATGACGGCTTCAGCAACCACGGCACCCGCGACCAACTGGCCCGCGCGCCCCGACGAGACTCCTGGCAGTTTGGCGCGTTCAGCCGCGGTCAAGCCGCTCAATTTATTCACCAATGACTGAAGATCGGTAACACTTAAGGAGCGCCGGGCATACATGCCGTCGGTTGAAGGCGCTGAGCCAGCGATGCGCGCCAATTGCCTAAATGTCTTTGAGGTGGCCACCGCAATGCTGGGCTCCCCCGCGCGCAAGATGCGCCCGGAGACTGCTGCAATTTCAGCCCGCACATGTCGCCGTAGATCACGTAGTGAATCCGAAGTTGGAGGGTCTCCGATCAGGTGCGCGCGAGTCATACGACCGGCACCGAGTGGCAAAGACACGGCAACGTCTGGTTCTTCGTCCACGCCTGAAGCTAGTTCAAGTGACCCACCGCCGATATCGACCACGAGTAAGCGTCCGGTCGACCAACCAAACCAACGGCGCACCGCGAGGAATGTCATGCGCGCCTCTGCTTCACCGGTTAGCACGTCAATTGAAATCCCGGTGGCATCGTGTACGCGGCGCAGCACATCTTCGCCATTGCCGGCATCACGGATGGCCGATGTTGCAAACACCATTACCTCGGTGGCACCTTTATCTTCGGACAATTGCTGACCCTCACGAATGAAGCCAATGAGCTCATCAACCGCCAAGTCATCGATGCGCCCGTCAGGGGTCAGATGCTCAGCCAATCGAAGCGGCATTTTAAGTTTCGAAGCCGGGATCGGTGCTGCTCCGTAGTGCGCGTCGACAAGTAGCAGGTGGACCGTGTTTGACCCGATGTCTAGTACTCCTAGCCGCATAGGGAGACCGTACCGGCAGCCAGCGCCGATCGCGCACATGGACGTGGGCGCGCCTCCTTATGCACACCCCCCTAGAGTGTGCTGCATGCCTGAAGTTTCCCTAGATTTTCCACGCCAGTGGGTCGAGTTTGTTGATCCTGCTGACGAGGACCAGTTAATCCGCGCCGACCTAACCTGGTTGACCTCGCGCTGGACCTGTATTTTCGGCCGCGGCTGCAAAGGTATCTACGCGGATGCCCCAGA
>JBAXHK010000219.1:0-3563 GCA_037138935.1 Actinomycetes bacterium | reverse complement strand
TACCGACCTTGATGCTTAGTTGGATCTACGTCTCGAATGTGCTTGCGGCAGCAGTATTTTTCGGGCGTCCTAGCGTTGCGCTCTGGGGCGGACTCTGCATGGGCGTCGTGGTGATCCCCTGGTGGTGGCGCACTTGGAGCCAACCGCAGTGGTGATTCGGAAATTGGCGGCCGCTGGCGCACTTACCGCCGTGGGTATCGCGATACATACGGCCATAAATCTCAGGTACTTAAGGTCACCGGCTAATAACGGGCCACGTGTCAACGAGCCAGTAAGTGTCTTAATCCCCGCTCGCAATGAAGCCGAACATATCGCTACTACGGTTCGCAGTATTTTGGCTCAAAAAGGTATTGCCAACCTAGAGGTTATAGTCCTTGACGACGGGTCCACCGATGACACCGCAGCCATCGTGGCGGCCATCGATGACCCGCGCCTTCAATTGATTACCGGCGGCGATGCCCCACTACCCGCAGGCTGGCTGGGCAAACCTTGGGCATGTGCACGACTTGCTGACTTGGCCTCAGGATCAGTGCTTGTCTTCGTCGATGCCGATGTAACCCTTGAGCCCGAGGCAGTTCGCGGCACTGTCGAACTACTTCGCGAGCAAGGTTTCGCGCTAGTCTCCCCCTACCCACGACAAATTGCCGTTACCTGGCTCGAACGCCTAGTGCAACCGCTAATCGCGTGGTCTTGGAGTGCAACTGTTCCACTTCGCCTTGCCGAGAGATCGTCTCGGCCATCTTTGTCCGCCGCAAATGGCCAATTCATCGTCATTGATGCGCAGGTTTACCGATCCTTGGGTGGCCATGAAGTCGTTGCTAATGAAGTTATCGAGGATGTCGCCCTAATGCGTGCGGTCAAAGTCTTCGGGCAAAAGGCCGCAACTGTTGATGGCTCAAAGATAGCTAGCTGTCGGATGTACGGAACGTCCACCGAAGTTGTTGACGGCTACACGAAGTCACTCTGGTCAGCTTTCAACGGCCCGGCCGGATCCGTAGCGGTCAACGGGCTCCTACTCACCGCCTATGTGGCACCCGCGATAGCGATGGTGGCTGGTCGGGGTAAAACTCGTGCAATCGGTGCAGTTGGCTACGCGGCCGAAGTCACCAGTCGAGCACTAGTTGCGAATCGCACCGGCGAGCGAACCTGGCCCGATGCGCTGGCCCACCCGGTCTCAGTGACCGCATTTTGCGGCCTCAACTTTATTTCTTGGTCACGTCACCTGCGCGGCACCAATACCTGGAAAGGCCGACCGGTAACCGCGGTTAACTAATGCTCGCCAGACTCATAGGCTGGTGCCGTGTCGGCTAATGAAAAAGTAATCGTGATTGGCTCCGGCGCCGGTGGTTTGGCCACCGCGGCCCGCCTAGCGGCCAACGGTAAGTCCGTCACGGTTTTGGAGCAGGCCAATTATTTCGGCGGAAAACTAGCCGCCTATCGGCGAGATGGATTTGTTTTCGATACCGGTCCGTCCCTTTTCACGCTGCCTGCGGTTTACCGAGATTTGTTTCTAAAGACCGGGGCGCCCCTTGAGGAGGCCGTTGACCTTCAGCCTCTTGACCCGGCATTTCGCTACCAATTCAGCGACGGAGCCACCGTGGTGATGCCCGGTGTCGGGGCTGGCCAATGCGCTGACGCACTTGCGGACGGGCTCGGTGGTAAGGCGGCAAGCGAGTGGCGATCTCTCATTAAGCGCGGCGGTGCAATGTGGCAAATCACCAGGGAGCCATTCCTGCAATCCCCCTTCAATGGGTGGCGGGGTGTTATGTCACTGGCCAAGAATCCACGTGATGTGCAAACTATCGCCCCCTTCACCACCTTGCGATCACTAGGTGAAAACACCTTCAGCGATAAGAGACTAGTTACGCTCCTTGACCGTTACGCCACTTACACGGGATCAGATCCGCGTAAAGCCCCAGCGGTCCTGGCGACAGTCCCATATGTCGAGCAGACATTCGGCGCCTGGCATCTTGGTGGAGGAATCAGCACACTCGCAACCGCTTTAGTTAAGCGATGCCAAGACCTTGGCGTAGAGCTTCGCGCCAATACCGATGTTATCTCAATCACCACAGTTGGCAGCAAGATCACCGGGGTCCGCACGCGCGATGACGAATCACTTTCCGCCAATATTGTGGTGGCCAATGCTGATGCCGGCCAGGTTTACGGCTCCCTTATTAACTCAGCCGCCGCCCAGAAGATTAATAACGAAATCGCGAAATCGACTCCGTCACTGGGCGGATTCGTGCTGCTTCTTGCCGTCACCGGACGCACCCCTGGCCTCCAACACCACAATGTCTGGTTCCCCGAAGATTATGACGCGGAATTCGACTCGATTTTTGGCCGCAAAACTATGCCTGTCAACGACCCGGCCATCTACGTGTGCCTACCGGATGACCCATTAATGCGACCTGATACTGATCATGAATCCTGGTTTGTCTTGGTCAATGCACCCCGCCATGGGAATGGCTCAAATGGCACAATGAATTGGGACGAACCCGGTTTGGCCGAGCATTACGCCGATCACCTCCTGACTGTTTTGGCTCGACGCGGCATGGACGTACGACCTCGAATTCGCTGGCGCGAGATTCGCACGCCGGCCGATCTTGAACGTGGGGTACGCGCACCCGGTGGGGCGATTTACGGGACTTCGAGTAACGGTGCCCGGGCCGCATTCACCAGGCCCGCCAATGAGTCGCCGATTAATGGCCTCTACCTGGTCGGCGGGTCGTCACATCCAGGTGGTGGGCTACCACTTGTCGGCATGAGCGCCGAGATCGTAGCCAACCTAATTAACTCGGCTAAACTTGGTTAAGCCCCAAGGCTTCGTAGACCTCACGGGTCGAGGTAGAACGATTGAGTGTGTAAAAGTGCAGGCCCGGAGCGCCCATGGCTAGTAGTTGCGCACCCAATTCGGCCGCAACCTCGACACCTAGTTCATGGACCGCGCTTTGGTCATCTTTGATTTTCCCGAATTTGTCGGCCAAGTCACTCGGGAACTGGGCACCCGAGAGCACAGCAAAGCGTTCAATCTGCGCGACATTAGTAACCGGCATCAACCCTGGCACGATCGGCATGGTGCACCCGTGAGCAGCGGCGCGAGTTACCAGACGCTCATAGTCTTCAGCCCGAAAAAAGAACTGCGTGATGGCAAACTCGGCACCCGCATCTTGCTTGGCCGCCAATACCCGCGCATCGTTCTCAAAATCACCGGACTCGGGGTGGCCCTCGGGAAATGCAGCTACCCCAACGCTGAATGCACCAAGGGATCTAACCAACGCGACCAGTTCATCGGCATGCTGTAACCCACCGGGGTGTTGCACCCATTTGGATTCTGGGCCTGCAATGGGATCACCCCGCAATGCCATGATGGTATTTACTCCAGCGTCGGAGTACTGAGCCATCACTCTTCGCAGATCATCAACGCTGGCATCGACGCAGGTCAAATGCGCGACCGGCAGCAACGTGGTGTGCTCAGCGATCTGCCTGGTGATGCGCACCGTGCGGTCTTGGGTAGAGCCGCCGGCACCATAAGTAACCGACACAAAAGTCGGCTTAAGTGCCTC
>JBAXHK010000218.1:0-3566 GCA_037138935.1 Actinomycetes bacterium | reverse complement strand
AGGTGCAACCGAAGGTTACTGACGGGTAATATCGAGTTATCCGACTCGAGGAGTACCCGTGAGCTCAACCCGGCAAGGCACGAAACTAGTCCAGGAAGTTGTCTATGTCGATGGAGTCCGCACCCCTTTCGGTAAAGCTGGTAGCGCACTAGGTGGTGCCAGAGCTGACGACCTGGTGGTTAAAGTTTTCCGGGAGTTACTTAGACGCAATCCGAACTTGCCCCCGGCGCGCATTGATGACGTAGCGGTCGCGGCTACCACGCAGATCGGTGACCAAGGGCTAACCCTTGGGCGCACCGCCGCCATCTTGGCCGGCCTGCCGGTATCAGTGCCCGGTTATTCGATTGACCGAATGTGCGCTGGCGCACTTACCGCGGTTACGTCTTTATCCGCGGCCATCATGGCCGGGGCCTATGACGTCGCTCTCGCCGGTGGCGTCGAGCACATGGGTCGACACCCGATGGGTGAAGGTGTTGACCCAAATCCGAGATTTTTGGCCGAGCGGCTGGTTGACCCTGAAGCGCTGCAAATGGGAAAGACCGCTGAGAATCTGCATGACCGTTTTAGTCAGCTAACTCGCGCGCGAGCTGATGAGTTCGCACTAGCCTCCCAAGAAAAAACAACGAAGGCTTATGAAAGCAATTTATTACAACCCGAGATAGTTCCCGTGGCGGTGCAAAATGCGGGCTTAGGCTGGGATTTGGTAAGTGTTGACGAATGCCCGCGCCCGGGTACCACGATCGAGGGCCTAGACACCCTCAAGACTCCTTTCCGCTCCCACGGACGCGTTACCGCCGGTAACAGTTCTGGGTTAACCGACGGGGCTACGGCATGCCTGCTCGCAAGTGAAGCCACCGCCGATGAACTTGGCCTAATTAAAAAAATGCGCATGGTCGGCTTTGCTTTTGCCGGGGTGGAGCCCGAGGTTATGGGAGTTGGCCCGGTACCGAGTACCCAAAAGGCACTTGACCGCGCCGGTTTAACGATCTCCGATATCGACATCTTCGAAATTAACGAGGCCTTCGCGGTTCAGGTACTCGCGTTCTTGGATCATTTCCAGATCGCCGATGACGACCCGCGAGTCAACCCGCTCGGCGGCGCCATCGCGGTTGGCCATCCCCTCGCAGCTAGCGGCATCCGCCTGATGAATTATCTGGCTAAGGATTTTGAAAACACTCCGTCGGCCCGGTACGGCATCACCACGATGTGTATCGGTCTTGGCATGGGCGGAACCATAATTTGGGAGAATTTGGCCAGCCAAGGGAGCGCGGCGTGAGTAACGAAAGCGCAGTAACGAAAATTTCCTCGGTTTTTGTCGGCGAGGTAGTAACCCACGCAAAATTACGAGTACTTGAATTACCGTTGGGTGCCGGCAAGCTCGCCCTCATCACCCTTGATAACGACCAAGACCACACTCGCCCGTCAACATTTGGCCCGCGCGGCCTAGCTTCCTTGGATGCCGCATTAGATGAAATTGCGCTAAACCAAAATATTGCCGCGGTGGCCGTTACCGGCAAGCCATTTATTTTTGCGGTAGGCGCCGATCTGAGCGGCGTGGATCTCATCGATAGCCTCGAGACCGCTCGGGCTATCACCGAACTAGGGCACCGGGTCTTTCGGCGCTTTGGTGAGTTGACGGTACCTTCATTTGCGTACATTAATGGTGCAGCAATGGGTGGTGGCCTTGAAGTAGCACTGCATTGCACCTACAGAACCGTGTCTACCGGGGCTGCTGGGTTGGCACTGCCCGAAGTTTTCCTCGGTCTGATCCCAGGCTGGGGCGGCACCTGGCTGCTGCCGAATCTAATCGGTCCAGCGAATGCCCTTCGGGTGATCATCTCGAATTCGATGGCCCAAAACAAACAAATGAACCCCAATGATTTAATGAAATTCGGGATAGCAGATGCCGCATTCGAGCCTGCTGATTTTCTCGAGCAGTCAATGCGGTGGACCGCCAAGGTGCTTCTCGGCGAAGTTCAGGTGGAGCGACCTGAACCAGATCGCGACAGCTGGGATGACGTCGTTAACGCGGTGCGTGCGGGATTAGAAACCAGATTGCACGGAGCCACCCCCGCCCCGTATGTGGCTTGTGACCTTATTGCAGGTGCAAAATACCGAACGCGAGATGAGGGGTTCGCCGCTGAAGACGATGCGCTATCGGCTTTAATGATGGGCGCTGATCTGCGGGCCAGCCTGTATTCGTTCAATCTGGTAAACAAGAGAGCCCGTAAGCCGGTCGGAGTGCCCGATAAATCACTTGCCCGGCCGGTAACAAAAGTTGGTGTCGTAGGTGCTGGGCTCATGGCAAGTCAGTTGGCTTTGCTATTCATCAGGCGCCTTGAGGTACCGGTGGTGATAACGGATCTAGATGCGGCTCGGGTAGAAAAGGGTTTGGCGTACGTGCACGGTGAAGTCGATGCCATGGTGGCCAAGGGCCGGCTGTCTCCCGATAAAGGCAACCGGTTAAAAGCCCTTGTTTCAGGCAGCACTTCAAAATCAGATTTTGCTGATGCAGATTTTGTTATCGAGGCGGTTTTCGAGAATCTCGACATCAAGCAGCAAGTGTTCGCTGAGGTAGAAGCGGTCGTATCGGATACCTGCATTCTGGCCACTAACACCTCGTCACTTTCAATTTCGATGATGGCCAAGAATTTGAGGCACCCTGAAAGGGTCGTGGGCTTCCACTTCTTCAATCCAGTTGCAGTAATGCCACTTCTTGAAATCGCTCGTGGGACGAAGACCGACGATGCCACCTTGGCTACTGCATTTGCAGTAGGAAAAGTTCTAAAAAAATCCTGCGTACTTGTCAAAGATGCGCCCGCATTTGTGGTGAATCGACTCCTTACCAGATTTCTTGGTGAGGTGACGCGCGCGGTCGATGAGGGTACCGACTTTACGGTTGCTGACTCTGCCCTAGACCCACTTGGCTTACCACTTTCGCCGTTTGTGCTGCTACAACTAGTTGGTCCGGCGGTTGCCTTCCACGTTTCGGAAACTATGCATGCGCAGTTCCCTGAGCGCTTTTACGTTTCCGAAAATCTAGGCCGCTTAGTAGCCGCCGGCAAGACCGGCATCTACGTTTGGGATGACACCGGAAAGCCCTCGGTAGACCCAAGTGTAGCGGCCCTATATGAACAAGGATCGGTTCAACTCAGCGCTGAGCAGGTGCGCACCAGGGCGCTTACCGCCTTGGCTCAGGAGGCCAAATTGCTGCTGGATGAAGGGGTGGTGGCTGCCGCCGAAGATATTGACCTGTGCATGCTCGTTGGCGCGGGGTGGCCGTTTTGGCTCGGTGGCTTGACCCCCTACCTCGACCGCACCGGTATTTCCGAACAGGTCAACCGGAAGAAATTCGCGGGCTAACGTCGAAATCAACTCGCTACTGAACCAGATTCAGTTTTGTCTGCCTCTTCGTCGATGCGGTGCGCCACTGTCTCGACAATGCGCCGCGAAATATCTTGTGCCGTCAGGCCGATCTCGGTCAAAATTTCGGCTCGTTTGCCCTGCTCGAGGAATTCAGTTGGGATCCCAAAGTTGCGCACGCTCACATCAAGGTCGTGGTCGCG
>JBAXHK010000217.1:0-3568 GCA_037138935.1 Actinomycetes bacterium | reverse complement strand
CGTGAAGTCCTAATCGTGCACCGGCCGCGTCGCCAAGACTGGTCGCTGCCCAAAGGCAAAGTTGACCCGGGAGAACATGTACTTGCTGCAGCCGTGCGCGAGTGCATGGAGGAGTCCAGTTACTTACCACGGCTAGGAGCTCCACTTCCCACCTTGACCTACAACGCACTCGGTCGCCCAAAGCAGGTGCAGTACTGGGTGGCGTCAGCCCGAAGTAACGAACCGTTCGTACCAAATGATGAGGTAGATGAAATCCAGTGGCTGCCCGTAGCGCAGGCTCGGAACCGACTCACCTATGAGCATGATGCCGACACCGTTGAGGCCGCGGCCGCGCTCCAGCCAACCGTCCCGCTAGTTTTCTTGCGCCACGCCCAGGCGGTTAAACGCGCGGACTTTAAGGGTTCCCACGACGCCTCTCGCCCACTGACCAGCAAGGGCAAATCACAAGCAAAGACTTTGGCTCTGGTACTAAATGCATTCGGGATTGAATCAGTTCACTCATCCGACGCCACCCGCTGCCTTGAGACCGTTAAAGCGCTTGCGAAATTATTGGGCGCAGATATCCAGCAAGAGCGTGATCTCAGCGAAGAAGGGTTCGAGCAGGACGAGAGGAAGGCGCGTAAACGCATGAAGCAGCTTTCATTGCACTCACAACCTACGGTTATTTGTTCGCATCGGCCTGTACTACCGGCGCTGATGGATGTATTAACTAGTGCCTTGGAGCTGGATGTTGATCCAGGTGTCTTGGACTCCAAACTTTCACCCGGTAGTTTCATTGTCGTGCATAGAGTTTTTTCTGAAGATGAACGCCCTCGAGTAGTGGCTGTAGAACGCCATAATGCTGCCGAAGGGTAGGCCTGCTACAAAACTCCAATAAATGCGGTGCCCCGCTTACCGCCCGATCGAACTGCAATTACACAAGTACCGGCCGCACGCATTAGTACTCCCGATTTGGCCACCTTACAAATCTTGGCGGTCGAAGTACTTAATTTTGCATCTGACGAATACTTAAGATCGGCCCACTTAACAACAGTTTTGACTTTCACCGTGCGGCCAACGGTTGATGTTCCGGAAACTGCGACTACAGGAGCAGATGCGACCGATGCCTGCCCTTGACCGATGGAATTTGACGCACTAACGGTGAACGCGTAAGTCTTACCCGGTATTAGCCCTGTGACCGCACAGGTAACTTCGGCGGTGGTGCACATTGCGCCACCTGGCGCAGCAAGTGCGGTATACGAGGCTACGGCCGCTCCTCCGTTATTGACCGACGCCGTCCAGCTGACTACCGCTTGAGAACCAGCGACCGCGGCGACTTGCACATCCGCTGGTGGGATCGGAGCTGTTACCGGTATATCGACAAATCCGCGGATCCACGGGATGAAGGTACTCGTGCGTGAATAAATGCCCGGGTAGTTTGCCCGCGCACACTCGAAACCGACGCTCGTTACTCCCGCCAACAGCGGCACACCGCCGACATTGATTACCAGTGGCCCACCGCTATCACCCTGGCAGGTGTCAACGCCACCGGCTTGAAAGCCCGCGCACAGTGATAAGAAACCGTCAAAGCCAGTTCCGTATTCACCACATGCGGCAGTCGGCGGTGCCAGCACCTGCACAGTGGCTTTCAATAGTTGGTCATTTGTGGAAGGTGCGTTAAAACTAGTAACACCCCACCCACTAATGGTGGCCTCGGTACCAACAGGGGGCCAGGTGGCTGGATCCTGCGCTATTGGAAGCGCTACTACCTGTGCATTAGGCCCGGTGACGATAGGTGAATTCAGGGAGATAAGTGCGATGTCGTTGCTATATGAAGGTGGCGCAAACCCTGGGTGCACCGCAATACTGCCCGCACCAATGGGTGCAACCGAAGCGCGCTGCGAATTATTTGAAATCCCGTTGTACACCGAAACTTGTGAGGGGTTCAGCCCGTGAACACAATGGGCCGCCGTCAAGATCCAGGTACTTGAAATAATTGAGCCGCCGCAAAGTTTGCCTCCGGCAACCAGGAGCACCTGCCACGGCACCACGTTGATGGTGGTGGGGGTGCCCCCGACTATTCGAGGCGCGACAATCGGCGCTGCCCCTTGTGACGCTTGTGCCGCTTGTGCCCCTGTCGGGATAAGTGCGCTAACCGAGCAGATAAGGGCTAATAGCGCCGCCGCTGGCCGCCACCTAGGGAACTTAAGCATGGTTTTCCAAGTCTCTCACGAACTGGTACTCAACAAATGCACCGCTAGCGCTCAGCCGTGACCCCTTTGCCAAGGGCCACGACGCCAGCATCGCTGACGGTGTAAAGCCCGCGATCGCGCTCAAGATCTACCCCAACCTGCGCGCCATCGGGAATGACCACATTCTTGTCAAGGATCGCCCGCCGCACAACTGCGTCGCGGCCAATACGCACGCCGGGCATGATCACACTGCCTTCCACATAAGCACCGGTGCCGATAGTCACACTTGATGAAATCACCGAAGTTCTAACGTGAGCACCCGAAATAACAGTGCCGGCGCCCACCATGGAATCGTGGGCATTGCCACCCTCAACAAATTTTGCCGGCGGCAGTGAAGGCAGGTTTGTGAGAATCGGCCAACGCCGATTGTATAAATTGAAAATCGGATGCACTGATACAAGATCCATATGCGCATCGTGGTAACTGTCGAGGCTACCTACGTCTCGCCAGTAGCCCTTATCGCGATCGGTCTCACCCGGTACGATATTCGATGCGAAGTCATAGACTTGCGCCAAGCCTTCGGCGGTAAGCATCGGGATGATATTTGTTCCCATGTCATGAATCGAAGAAGTATCAGCCGCATCAACTCGCAAAGCCTCCAGGAGCACATCCGTTGAAAAAACATAGTTACCCATTGAGACATAGCAATTCTCATCGTCGCCGGGTATGGTCGGCGGGCTGATCGGCTTCTCTACGAAACGTTTGATGTGGCGGCCATCGGATGCGGCTTCAATGACACCAAACTGGCTCGCCTGCGATTTCGCCATGCGAATGCCCGCCACGGTAACGCCAGCACCCCCGGCAATATGCGCCTCGATCATTTGCATTGGATCCATGCGGTAGACGTGATCAGCGCCAAACACGACCACGTAGTCAGGCTGCTCGTCATAAACTAAATTCAAACTTTGGAATATCGCGTCAGCACTACCGGTATACCAACGTGGTCCAAGGCGTTGCTGCGCCGGCACCGGCGTGACGTAATCGCCTAGCAGAGTCGACATACGCCAAGTGGTAGTCACGTGGCGGTCCAGTGAGTGTGATTTGTACTGGGTCAGTACGCACACTCGACGCAGGCCAGCGTTAATGAGGTTGGAAAGTACAAAATCGATTAGGCGATAGGAGCCACCAAAGGGCACCGCTGGCTTCGCTCGGTCGGCCGTCAGCGGCATCAGTCGTTTACCGGCGCCACCAGCAAGCACCATAGCGAGGACGTGCGGGCCTGAGCTCACGGTCGAACCTTAACCCGCTTACGTGCGAAGATCCCACTTAAGTGCGTGACACGATTGTTCTCACGGAGTCCCTATGCTCATGTCATGAAGGTGGGAATGCTGACCCGC
>JBAXHK010000216.1:0-3585 GCA_037138935.1 Actinomycetes bacterium | reverse complement strand
ATGCGCGGCAAGTTCCTCGACATACGAGGGCGGCAGTTCGTGCAGGAACAATGGCAACGCAGTTTCGGGCAGGATAATCAGGCGCGCGTCGCTGGCAGCGACCATGTCACGGTACGCGCTCAGCGTCGACTCAATCTTGTCACCCCGCCACTTCAGTTCCTGCGGGATATTGCCCTGCAGCAGGCTGACTTTGATCGGCTCGCCGGCGGGCTCGGTCCAGTCGATCTGCTTTAGCGCGTAGCCGGTGAGCCATGTTACGGCAATGATGAGTGATGAGTGATGAGTGATGAGCGTCCAAAACGCGGGGCGGGGTTGATTTTTGTTCAGGATCTCACGAGTGGCGCTCGACAATGTAACGAGCGCGGCGGCGGTCAATACGGTGGCGTAGGTGGCACCGTAGATGCCCAGGATCGGCAGGTAACCTGCGAGCGGGCTGGTCGGGACCTGCGCATAGCCGAGCGCTATCCATGGGAAACCGGTGAAAAGCCAGCCACGCAGCCATTCGGTGAGCGTCCACATCGCTGGTAATACCGCCAGCGTTGCGAGTGAGCATTTTCTGTCAAAGACCGAGCGGACGTGGCCCGGGCTACTTCGGCACCAAATCTTCGGGACGGCGCCGTGAGTTGGACTTCATCGCACCAGCCGAGTGTTTCGGTGATTATGCCGGTGATCAATGAGGAACGGCACCTGCAGCATGCGATCGACCAAATCCTTTCGCAGAATTACTCCGGTCCCCTCGAAGTAATAGTTGCGGTTGGACCATCACGGGATCGAACGGCTGCGGTTGCCGCGGAGATTGCTGCCCGGGAGGACCGCGTACGGGTTGTAGAGAATCCATCGGGTAAGACGCCATCGGGTTTAAATGCCGCTATCGAGGCGGCAACAGGCGAAGTTATTGTTCGTGTTGATGGACATGCAATGATCCCGGACAACTACGTCGCGGTAGCGGTAGATACGTTGCGAACTAGTGGCGCCGACAATGTCGGGGGCATCATGAATGCCGAGGGCACCACTGATTTTGAACATGCAGTAGCCCGCGCGATGACCTCGCGTTTTGGTGTCGGGGGAGCCGCATTTCATGTTGGAGGCGTTGCGGGGCCGGCGCTTACCGTTTATCTGGGTTGCTTTCGCCGGGAGGCACTTGAACGGGTGGGAGGTTACGACGTCACCATGGAGCGGGCTCAGGATTGGGAAATGAATCTGCGCATCAGGCAAACTGGTGGCACGGTTTGGTTCACCCCTGATTTAAAAGTTACTTATCGGCCGAGACCTTCGCTGGGGGCGTTGGCACGTCAGTATCATGATTACGGGCGCTGGCGCCGGGAGGTAGCAAGTCGACATCCAGACACGATCTCACTTCGTTACTTGGCCGCACCGGTAGCGGTTACGGGTGTCATGATCGGCGCAGTTATTGGCTTTCTAGGGTTGTTTCTTGGGATCACCTGGGTTGCGGCAATTGGATTCGCGGCGCCGATTGGCTACCTGTTTATTGACCTAGCGGCAAGTGTTTTTGCGGCAGCAGCCAGCCCACGTTTGACCCTGCGTGCGGCGTTATTGCTGCCTGCTATCTACGCAACCATGCACGCTTGCTGGGGCTGGGGCTTCCTGCGCGGTGGGGCTCGGCCGTCATGAAACTAGGTGCGGTCTTAAGCAAGTCAGCATCGAAGCCTTTGCGCTGGTCGGTGGTGGCGCCATCGCCAAAAGGAGAGGCTGGCCTCGTCTGGGGCGACACTTGGTTTGCTGCCGATTTGGCGGAGGCGCTGCGACGGCAAGGTCAAGAAGCAACTGTGGTGCATCGTGGGGGTGCCGAAGCTGCGGCACGTGATCGCGATGACGTCGTTTTGGTTTTGCGGGGTCTGCGCCGGGTGCGTCCGCGGCGTACATCATCAGGTGGCAGCGCCACGACTTGGATGATGTGGATTATTTCTCATCCTGAATTGGTCGAGCCTGATGAGTTAGCCGAGTATGACTCGGTATTTGCCGCGAGCCAATCCTGGGGTGATCCTGCGGTTGTTACCCCTCTCCTTCAGGCCACTAACCCCCAGCGGTTCAACCCACAAGCCGGTGTGCCCGACACCGGTGACGATCTGCTATTCGTGGGTTCAACCCGCGGTACTTTTAGGCCAATTATCAAAGATGCTTTTGCGGTGGGCGGCGATGTCGCGGTTTATGGGGTGGGCTGGGAGACATTCCTAGCGCCGAATCAGATTCGGGCTGATCACCTGCCCAATGTTGAACTGCCTGCCGCCTATGCCGCCGCCGGAGTTGTTCTTAATGACCACTGGCCGCAAATGGCAGCTGACGGGTTCTTGTCCAATCGACTATTTGATGCGGTGGCGACCGGAGCCAGAGTTGTTTCTGATCGGGCAAGCGGGCTCGAGAGTGTTTTTGGTACTTCGGTACGCACCTATGAAGGTACCGAGGAATTGCGGTCGTTGTTGATGGGGGAGCGCGATGGCGTATTTGGTGATCACAAGGAGCGGCTGGCGGCGGCTGCGCAGGTAGCGCAGTTACATAGTTTCGATGAGCGTGCAAAGGTGCTCATCGAGCGAGCCCAAGTGGTGCGTGCAGCCCGATGAACACGAGTGCTAGCCCGATAGTTCCAGATGTCAGCGTGGTGCTTATCAGTTATAACGATGTGGCTAGATTGCCCCGAGCGCTTGAAGCACTGCAGCATCAAAGCCACCGCAACATTGAAATCATCGTGGTAGATGATGCATCGACAGATGGGACCTCCGAACTGGTGGCGGCCGCCGCCGCGGCTGATGGACGCGTCCGTCAAGTGGTGCTCGCCGCTAACTCGGGGGGCTGCAGTGGGCCGCGTAATCGCGGTATTGATGAAGCTAGAGGCACCTGGGTGATGTTCTGCGACTCCGATGATGAGTACACCCGTGACGGCGTTGCCGAGTTGATGCGCGCTGCTGAGCAAAGCAATGCCGACCTAGGTTGCGGGGTGGCTGAGCGGTTTTATCTGCGCGAGAGCCGTGGTTACCCGTGGCGGCCAGAGCTTCATGAACCGCGCATTATGTCGACGATTATGGATTTCCCCGATTTGATCGCTGACACGATCAGCGTGAACAAGATCTACCGACGCAGTTGGCTAATAGCCAGTGGCATCAGGTTTCCTGATGGTCTGCTGTATGAAGACCAGCTCTTCACCATGCAGGCGTTCACGGCTGCCGGGAAAATTGTGGTGATCCCCGAAACCACATACCGATGGAATGTGGCGGCCGAATCCAACCAGCATTCAATTACCCAGCGCCGGACCGAGCTGCGCAACGTCAAAAATCGCATTGAAATAAACAGGCGAATTGACACGTACCTAACCGGGCTTGAGTTGCCCGGCCTAACGGAGATCAAGGGCAGTAAATTCCTCACCCACGATTTACCTTTTTCAGTAGCAGCGGTGTTGCTAGTCAATGATGAAGATGCAGCACCCATCGTTGAGGTCTTGGCCGAGTATGTGCGCGACATTGACGTGAACTTGATAAGTGAAATCCAACCGATTAACAAGGTGGCTGTGGGGTGTTTATTTCGTGGTGACATTTCGGGGATCCGTAATGCAATGCGCTATCTGCGTTGGAC
>JBAXHK010000215.1:0-3597 GCA_037138935.1 Actinomycetes bacterium | reverse complement strand
GCATCAGCGCGGGTGAGACCCACGGGTAGGTGGTAACTCTCGTACCGCCGAGGCGATCACACTCGGCGTAAACGTCAGGAGTTGATAAGCCCTTTTCGGCGAACGCGAATACCCATTCAAAGACTCCACGAGATAGTGCCGATAGCAAGTGTTCGCCCCGCCCGGCACCAATAGCTGTGCCACCATGAAGTGCAAAAGGTACGTCGGAGCCAAGTCGCGCTGCCAACACCATTAATTCCTCGCGGGTTATGCCAAGTTGCCACAGCGAATCACAGGCAATCAGCGCACCCGCGGCGTCCGCGCTGCCACCAGCCATGCCACCGGCGACCGGGATACCTTTATGCAGGTGCAGTTCTACATCAGCTGAAACCCCGGCGTGCGCAGCCAACAACAGCGCCGCCCTCCATGCCAAATTTGTTTCATCAAGTGGTAACTCGCCAGCGCCCTCGCCCGAAATCGTCAAAGTGACACCCGCGCCGGGTGCGACCTGTCTTGCTCGCACGTCATCAAACAAACTGACAGCGTGAAAAACCGTCGCCAACTCGTGGTAACCATCAGGGCGATTGGGGCCTACACCGAGTTGGAGGTTGACCTTCGCCGGCACCCGAACCGTCACTGTCGCGCCCACGTGTTGCTCCCCTTTCATGGCTTCAGGTTAAGTGTTGCGTGCGGATTGAGCACTTTGGCCGAGGGCATCGGCTAGCCGCGCGAAATCGGCCACGGCAAGGGCCTCACCGCGCGCACCTGGGTCGATGCCCGCCGCCACCAGGGCCAACTCGGACAGTGCTGGGGAACCAGCGAATTGTGAAAGTGCAGCGCGCAGGGATTTACGCCGCTGTGCGAATGCCGCATCAATGACCGCAAAAACTTCAGCCCTTGATGAGTTGCACTTGGGCGGTTCATGGCAAGTAATTCGCACCAGACCCGAATCGACATTGGGTTCGGGCCAGAAAACCTTCGGGCCAATATTGCCAGCCGCCTGCGGGTCGCCGAACCAGCGAATTTTGACACTCGGCACTCCGTACGTGCGTGATCCAGGGCCCGCAACCAATCGATCGGCAACCTCTTTTTGCACCATAACTAATATCGAACGCAGCGACGGCAGAGTCCGAAGCAAATGCAGTAGGACGGGTACCGAAACGTTGTAGGGCAGGTTCGCCACCAAAGCATCTGGTTCGAAATCTAATTCACGCAGGGTTAGCGCATCGCCATGGATTACGGTCAACGAGCTTGCACTCTCAGGTAGATGCGCCTGCACCGTCAAGGGCAATTGTTCGGCGAGCACCTTGTCTATTTCGACTGCAACGACCTTCGCCCCTTGCTCGAGGAGTGCGAGTGTCAAACTCCCCAAACCTGGACCTACTTCGAGAACTTTAGAAGTAGACGTAATGCCGGCCAGCCGAACAATGCGCTGAACCGTATTTGGATCGATGACGAAGTTCTGGCCAAGTTTCTTGGTTGGCCTTATCCCCAACTGCTCGGCTAGCTCGCGAATCTCACGGGCGCCCAGCAGAGGGCTACCAGACACCGAAGACCCGGTGGGTGTTTTCCCAAAGCTGCCGAGCTATGGTGCTTTCGTCAACACCGCGCACTTCAGCCATCCGGCGCACCGTCAAGGGCATCAAATATGAGCCATTCGGCTTACCGCGGTATGGCATCGGAGTCAGGTAAGGCGAATCTGTCTCGACCAGCACTAGGTCATCGGGAACCACCCGCAGTGCCTCTCGCAAAACATCCGCATTCTTAAAGGTAATAACGCCAGCGAAAGACATATACCAACCGCGCTCAGCGCAGTAGCTCGCCATCTTCGCATCCCCGCTGAAACAGTGAAAGAGAACTTTCTCTGGCGCACCAGCAGATTCGAGAACCGCAATCACATCATCATGGGAGTCCCGATCGTGGATAACCAACACCTTGTTCAGCCTTTTTGCCAAGTCGATGTGCCACCTGAAGGACTCCTGTTGCACTATCCGCAAATCACCCTCGGTGCGGAAGTAGTCAAGGCCGGTCTCGCCAACAGCGCGCACGACATCATGGGTAGCTAACTCTGCAATCGCGGCGTAGGCATCATCCAACCCACCTTGGCCCTGATCGGCAAATATCCGGGGGGCTTCGTTCGGGTGTAAGGCTACGCCAGCAATGACATCGGGGTGGCCTGCGGCAATTTCAACCGACCAGCGCGCAGCTTCAACATCGCAACCGATCTGCACGACTTTGGTTACTCCCACCGAGGCCGCGAGCTTCAGCATTTCGGCTGGATCAGGTCTGGTGTCACCGTGTAATGAGCGATCGCGCACATCTAGGTGGCAATGGGAATCAATAACCGGTGATACCAAGGGCTCAGGTGCCAGCACAGGCACAACCACGCCCATCTTCAGGGGGCCTCTTCCAGTCGCGGAAATAGCGAGTCGCCTTTGGTCACCGATGCGCCGACCGGCAGTTGCCCCCAAACGGCAACACCATCGATGCGCTGATCAGCTAAAGCGCCCAGCCCATCGGCACCAAGTTGCCCCCATAAATCCTGCATTTTTTTCGGCATTAATGGGTTGTAGAGCACAGCGATCGCGCGCAGGGATTCACAGATCGTGTAGAGCACTGTCTCAAGGCGCGCCCTATTGGCGGGATCCTTAGCCAACACCCAAGGCTCCTGCTCGGTGACATACCCGTTGACCGCTTCGATGAACTCTTTGACGGCGGTGATGCCGGTGGAGAAGTCAAGGGCCACCATCGCGGCATCGGCGTTAGCCGCGGTCGCCACCAGCAGCTCTTGTAGGGCTCGTTCTGCTTCCCCATCGGCGGTGGCGGCCGGCAAGATACCTTCGCAATAGCGTCCGACCATCGCGGTAGCGCGTGATGCCAAGTTACCTAAACCGTTTGCCAGCTCTGATGTGTATCGAGCCGACATGTCTTCCCACGAAAATGAGCCGTCTTGACCAAATGCAATTGCGCGCAAGAAGTAATACCGGAAAGCATCAGAGCCGAAGTGATCGATTATCTGACTCGGTGCGATCCCGGTTAACTTGCTCTTGGACATCTTCTCGCCACCGACTAAGAGCCAGCCGTGCGCAAATACTTTGCGGGGTAACGGCGCCCCCGCGGCCATCAACATCGCCGGCCAGTAGACCGCGTGGAAGCGCAGGATGTCTTTACCAACTAGGTGCACGTCGGCGGGCCAAGTGTTGGCGTACTGCTCACCTTCAGGTGACGAAGGGTCAGTGCCATAGCCAACCGCAGTTGCGTAATTCAATAGCGCATCGAACCAGACATAAATAACCTGGTGGGGTTCCCACGGAACCGGGATACCCCAGGAAACACTCGAGCGAGACATTGAGATATCAGCTAGCCCACCACGGATGAAGGACATCACCTCGTTGTAGGCGCTGCGCGGCTGAATTGCTTCTGGATTAGCTTCATAGTGCGCGATGAGACGCTCGGTGAACGCCGACAGTTGGAAGAACCAATTCTCTTCTTCTAGTTGCTCACACGGGCGGCCATGCACCGGGCAGATTTGTTGACCTTCGTACTCACCGGTACCCGGGGCCAAGTCAGCCGCAAACTTGAACTCCTCGCAGCCAACGCAGTAGGGGCCCTCATAGG
>JBAXHK010000214.1:0-3603 GCA_037138935.1 Actinomycetes bacterium | reverse complement strand
CCCTAGAGATCCTGCAACCCCGCATCCAATCGGTCCTCGACGCCTGGTGGGCAAAACAGGGGGTGAAGTAGATCGGAAATATATTCGCGCATCCTTCCACCGGTCAGAATTGCGAAAACCATTGATTGATTGCGTGTGCGTCCACGAGACGATACGATGGGTTTGCAATATTCGGTGCGATATCGTCAGGAATGGCGCACCGCGAGCGGGAGTCACATGGCGACGCACGAGACCGCACCATCCTCCAAGAGTCGGCGCCGGCTGTTTGCGCAGGCCGCAGCTCTAGTCGGAATGACTGGCGGCCTCGCCGCATGTGGAGGTGAGACTGCCCCGGCCGCCGCACCAACTACAGCACCTGCGGCGGCCCCTACCGCTGCAGCCGCTGCAACCAAACCCGCCGCCGCTCCTACAGCCGCCCCGGCAGCAGCAGCCGGTGGTGGTTTCGACTGGAAGAAATACAAGGGCGAGTCGCTCAGCGTGTTGCTTGTCACCAGTCCGCGCGCCGACGTCCTCACCAAGAACCAGAAGGAGTTCGAGGAACTCACTGGCATCAAGGTCGAGGCCGACGTAGTCCCCGAGCAGCAGCAGCGTCAGAAGACCGTGATCGAGTTCACCTCGGGCAATCCGAGTTTCGACATCACTCAGATTTCGTTGCACGTCCAGAAGAGCTTGGTTGGGAAGGGCAAGTGGATGCTCGACCTGAATCCACTGCTCAAAGACGCGTCGATGACCACTCCCGACCTCGCATTCGACGACTTCGGCAAACCCAGCGTCAGCTATAGCACGCAGTCCGACGGTCGCATGGACACCATGCCCAATAACCTAGACTTCTGGATCCTCTACTACAACAAGGAGATCTTCGAGAAGAAGGGTCTCAAGCCCCCTCAAACTCATGACGAGATGGTCGCTGCCGCCAAGGCAATCCATGATCCCAAGGGTGGCGTCTACGGTTTCGCGGCCCGTGGCCTGAAGAATGCAAATGTGCCCGTCTGGACAGGTCTCCTCCATGGATGGGGCGCGGACACACTTGACCCGAAGGACATGTCGCTGAAGACAACCACCGAGGAGGCAATCGCCGCCGCCGCGCTCTACAAGGACCTTCTCAGCAAGTACTCCCCCGAGGGCGTCGCAGGGTTCAACTGGAATGAGTGCCAGACTGCGTTCATGCAGGGAACTGTCGGACTGTGGTACGACGGTATCGGTTTCGCAACCCCCCTCGAGGACGCAACCAAGTCCAAGGTGGTAGGTAAGGTCGGTTACATCCTCACACCCAAGGGCCCGAAGGCGCAGCATGCCGCCATGTTCGGCGATGGCATAGGTATTACGAACGCCTCAAAGAAGAAGGGGCCAGCCTGGCTATACCTGCAGTGGGCAACCAACAAGGCCAATCAGGCACGCCTACTCTCATCAGGCGGCGGGTCGCCGGCACGCCAGTCGGCCTACACCAGCCCCGACGCCACGAAGAGCCTGACTGTTCCGAAGGAGTGGTTCGACACCCTCGTCGCTAGCACGAAGGTTGGACGCCCGGGGTTGCCCGAGATCATTCCCGTCACCGAGTTCCGAGATATCTTCGGCGTCGCCCTGACCAACATGATCAGCGGCGCCGATCCGAAGGCTGAACTCACCAAGGCAACCGAAGACTTCAAACCTGTCCTCGAGAAGTCAATCAAGGGATAGCCACGCCCGCAGAGCCTTTTATTCATAACCGCAATCGGGGTCTGGCGCGTTACCCGTCGCCGGCCCCCGGGTCCTTCACCTCAGCACCGGAGCCAGGAGGGCCGGGCCATGGGCACGCGCTACCTCTGGTTCATAGCCCCTGCGGTGATCGTCACTGTCGCGATCATCATCTTCCCGTGGATGTTCACCATCTACATGAGCCTGCACGACTGGCAGATCACGGGTGCGCAAACGTTCATTGGCCTCGACAACTACGTCAGTGCCTTCGCCGACCGACGGTTCATCGCTGCCATCTGGCGCACGGGCCTTTACGCCGTCTTTTCGGTCACGCTGCCGGTCATCCTCGGAACCGCCGCAGCCACCGTTTTCCACCATGAGTTCCCTCTTCGGGGACTCCTCCGAGGCATCTTCATCATGCCAATGATGGCCACTCCTGTCGCCGTCGCACTCGTCTGGGCCATGATGTTTCACCCGCAGCTTGGTGTACTCAACTACCTCCTGAAAAGTGTCGGACTGCCTCCGTCCCTCTGGGTTTACTCGCCCAACTCTGTCCTGCCTGCCCTCGCAATGGTCGAGACATGGCAATGGACACCCCTCGTCATGCTGATTGTGCTTGGGGGCTTGGCTACCTTGCCGGTGGAACCGTATGAGTCTGCGCGGATTGACGGTGCCCAGCCATGGCAGACCTTCGTATACATCACCCTGCCGTTGGTGATGCCCGTCATTCTCGTCGCCGTGGTCCTGCGCACCATAGATGCGCTAAAGGCGTTCGACCTGATCTTCACGATCACGCAAGGTGGCCCAGGCACCGCGTCTGAAACGCTGAATATCTACCTCTATCTGAAAGCGTTCAGCTTCTACCAGATTGGGCAGGCATCGGCGATTGTCGTGATCTTCTTCGTGATGATCGTCGCCCTCAGTCTCGGTGCCCTTGCACTCAGGGAACGCACTCGATGGACGTGATGCAGGCCGTTGGGCCGTCCGTGGCCCCTCTCCGATCACTCTCTCCGTGGCCTCGCCTCTGGGCGCAGGCCCGCAGAGGCCTCATCCTTGGCGTCGCAGTGTTCGTCCTGGTCATGCCGGCACTGTTCGTCTTCCTCTGGATGCTTTCCCTCGCCCTCAAGCCAGACGTGGAAAACACCGCCTATCCCCCAATCTTCATCCCACGCAGTCCGACCCTCGACAGCTTCCGGCAGATTCTCGACGGAAGTCCAATCGGTCGGTACACCATGAATTCTGCGGTCGTTGCCGGCGGATCAACATTGATCGCCCTGATCCTGGGTGTCCCGGCTGGCTACGGCATCGCCAAATCGCAACAACGGGGCATGCTTGGCTTTGTCCTCATCGCCCGCATGACTCCAGCCCTCTCCTACCTGATCCCCTGGTTCATCATGTTCCGGGCGATTGGCTTGAACAACACATTGACCGCCCTCGTCATCACACACCTCGTCATCGGCTTGCCAGTCGTAATCTGGGTGATGGATGGCTTCTTTGACGGGCTTCCACGCGACCTCGAAGAAGCCGCTGCCGTCGATGGAGCCAGCCCTTGGCAGGCTTTCTGGCACGTGGCGTTACCGCTTGGCAGGCCCGGAATTGTTGTTGCCTCGCTCCTCGCCTTCATATTTTCGTGGAACAACTTCATCTTCGCCGTCGTCCTTGCCGGGCGCGATACACGGACCTTGCCGGTCCTGGTCTTCAACACCCTGACCTTCGAACGCCTCGCCTTCGGGCCTTTGGCAGCAGCCGCCATCCTCGTGACCCTTCCCGTCCTGATCGTCACCGTCCTGGTGCAACGCCAGATTGTCGTGGGCATGACTGCCGGCGCCGTAAAGTCGTAGCCAAACACAACCCAGACGAAGATGGTCACGACCCACCCCCTCCAGTCCCGCGCCACCAACCTCCTTCGCGCCGGCACAGGCAACCCAA
>JBAXHK010000213.1:0-3608 GCA_037138935.1 Actinomycetes bacterium | reverse complement strand
GGTATCGAGCAGGTCAATGATCAGCGCAAAATCCTGGATAAGTTCTTCCGATTACTCGGGGGCCTACAACTCATTGCACTTTTGATTGCGTTGTCAATGCTGGTGGTAACGGTGCTACTGATCGTCAATACCATGCGAGTAGCCGCCTTTAGTCGGCGCCGGGAGACCAGCATCATGCGATTGGTCGGCGCCTCGAACTTCTATATCCAATTGCCATTCTTATTAGAGGCTGCGGTAGCGGCGGGCATCGGGGCGATCTTGGCCGTGGTTGGGCTGGTGTTCGTCAAGATAATCGTCATCGATCAAGTTCTCGCGCCGTCCTTCCAGTTCACGGCCTTCGTGGGCTGGGATGCGGTGCTGGCAATCGCCCCACTAATGATTTTGGTGGGCGTGGGCCTAGCAGCAATTGCGGCCTTCTTCACCCTTCGCAAGTATTTGCGGGTCTAAATGCCCGCAACCCCGTGTTACGCGTGGGGTTAATGTGACATAACGGCTATTCTGGGCGGGTGCTTCCCCGCCACCGGCTGGCGATTTTGATCGCCCTCGCCAGCGCCTTGCTGCTGCCTGCTGGTGGGCTGCCAGGGGCGCAAGCCGCAATTGACCCCGGCTCTCGGGTTGGAGCAGGCGAGATTGACGGCCAGGTGGAGCAAGCTGGCGAAGCCGTCGATGCTGCCAATGCCAAAGTGGCTCGGGCCCTGAAGACTCTAGTTTCTGCTCGCGGTCAACTACCCGCGGCCAGGCGCGCCAAAGTAGCGGCCGAAAAATCAGCGGCCTTAGCGGTGACGGCAGCCCAACAGGGTGCCAATGCCGCAAGGATGGCAAATATTGCGGTGATTACCTCGCAGGTTCAGGAGGCGCAAGTGCGTACGAAGCTACAAGAAGTCTCGGAGCAGATCGATGACGTTGTCCGCTTGGTTTATCAACAGGGCCCACTTGGTGAGATTGAAGTAGTTCTTGATGCGCAAGATCCGGGTGACTTCGCCTCACGGCTCGCCTCGGTTGATGCGATCTCGCGATCACAGGAAACAACGCAAAATGATTTAATCAAGGCACGGGCAGACTTGGTGATGAAAGGCGTCAAGCACGAAGCGCTGAAGGCCAAGGCTGAAGAGGCGAAGCTTGCTGCTGATACTCAATTGGTGAAGGCTCGGCAGGCTCAAGCCGATGCCCGTGCCGCGCAGGCCCGTATTTTGCAGCTGGTGGCTGAACGCCAGGCCTCTTTGGTTATCGCGAAGAAAAATAAAGCAGTGATTGCGAAGAGGTATAAGCGGCTAAAAGCAAAGCAGGCTTTGATGGCCAAGCAAGCTGCAGCTGCCGCGAGGCGCGAGGCTGCCAGGCTTGCTGCCCAAGGTGATAATTCACCAACTGGAGATCTGCGATGGCCCATTGACGGCGGCGGAGTCAGCGCAGCTGTGGGCCCACGGGTCCACCCGGTCTACGGCTACGACTCCTGCCATACCGGCACCGATATTCGCGGCGCCACCGGCACCCCGATTCATGCAGCTGCCGCGGGAACCGTCGCGATGATCTCCGACGGCGGACCATACGGCCTGGCAACACTTATCGCTCACGCCGATGGAATGACCACCTTCTATGCCCATCAGTCAAGTGTTAGCGCCAGCGAAGGCCAGCGCGTAGAGGCGGGCGAGGTAATCGGGGCGGTTGGCACCAGCGGATGGGTAACCGGCCCCCACTTGCATTTTGAAGTGCGCCTGGGAGGTACCGCCTATGATCCGATGGGTTGGTTTGGTGGCTCGAAGAGTCCGGTTTCCTGCCAGTAGTGCCCATTGGGGCATCGATCCGGCTCACCGGGAGCGTTGGATGTTGAATATTGGAGGTGATGGGCGATGCCACGTGAGACCGGGCGCAAAGTAATTGCCCAGAACCGTAAGGCGCGGCATGACTACTCGATCGAGGATGTCTTTGAGGCCGGCATGGTCTTAACCGGTACCGAGGTTAAGTCGCTGCGCGAGGGTCGGGCAACTTTGACCGATGGCTATGCCATTGTTGAAGATAGCGAAATGTGGCTCCGCGGAGTCCACATCCCCGTTTACGACCTAGGCACCTGGAACAACCATGAACCGCGCCGGCCCAGAAAGTTGCTACTACGACGCGAAGAAATTCGTCGGATAACTAATAAGACCAAGGAATCGGGCTTGACGCTGATCCCGCTCGCCATGTATTTCAAGGACGGCTTCGCCAAGATTGAAATAGCACTCGCCCGCGGGCGCAAAAGTTACGACAAGCGCCATGCGATTGCAGAGCGTGAGTCAAAGCGTGAAACAGATCGTGCTACCGGGCGCCGCAGTAAGGGCAACGACTAAGCACGATTTATTAGTGCCGATGAGCACCGGCATGCGCCCAGTAATTCGCTATTTATTTTCGTCCTCATTAACTTCACCGAGTCGGGTGATTCGTTGGGCATGCCCGACCAACCCACCAAGCATGACCATCGAGGCGGTGTCATCGGCAGCCTGTAGGGCTTGATGAATGCTTGTTTCGCTAGCAGCACTGTCAGTTGTCTGGTCGGCGATGGTTGCGGCGGCGGCGGCGAATACCCGGGCAAGTGGTGAGAGTTCGTTCGATGAGCCAGCGGCGGGGCGCTCGGTGATCAAGTGGTTCAGGTCTGACGCAATTGAAAGCACGCGTGCTGCCATCACTTGCGTCACTCGAAGTTGCTCTTCGAGTTCGCGTAGATCGAATTCATGGATAGCCGGCGACCAACGCCGATGATCACGCACATCTTCAACAGCAACGGCTAGGCGCATAGTCTCATCGCGCAGACGAACCGCTTTGTCGAACCAGGTGCGAGTGATATCGGGAGTGAGAGTCATCTGCACCCCCTGCGCAACATCATTTAGCAGCTCAGCCAGTTCATTTTGAATGCTTGACAATTCGACTTCGGCGCGGCCGACCGGCTTACCTCTACTCGTGAAGTAGGAGGCAACAAGTGCGCAGGCGCCACCGACCATGACGCCGAGGAATCTTTCAAGGGCGCCCTCTGGACTCGTCTGAGCACCAATGACCAAAATAACGGTGACGGCAACAGCCATGGCGGCGTAAGGAGCCGAACGTGGGTCAGCCACTTGCAGGAGCCGAATGATGCCGAAACTGGCGAGCACCAAGATCGCGATAGTTGCGGGCCCGAAACCAATTAATGAAATCGCGGCGAACGCAACGGCGGAGCCGGCAACAACCCCGATAACCTGAAAAAGGGCCTCCTTGGCCGCGTGGTGAAAAGTGGCTCGGGTTGCCACCACGGCGGTTATTGCTGCCGGTACCGGGTCAATAAGGGCTACGGCCCCACCGATCACATATGCCGCGGTTGCTGCTGCAGCAGTTAGTACGGCCAAGCGCAGATAGGGGGAGTGAAGCACTATCTGGCCCAGTTTGTTCCCGGCGCGCTCGCTGCCCATCACGCTCCCATCAAAGGAGCAAATGCTCCCGATGGCTAGTTTAAGGTGAAAATGGCGTATTCTTAAAACCATGGGCCTAGGCCTATTGATTGTTCATAATTAAATATGGGGGTGATCGGTTTCGACGTTCAGATGTTTTGACCGGAGAAGCGTGTCGAGAATCAAGGTGATCTCGTTAAGAATCCTTGAAAA
>JBAXHK010000212.1:0-3611 GCA_037138935.1 Actinomycetes bacterium | reverse complement strand
GCCTAGCAGCACCAACAAGCCATGGGGTGCTCGTTGGCGGTCGTGCAACAGTGGAAGATGCCTACGCGTACGCGCGGTTCGCCCGAGCCGTTCTGCAGTCAGACAATATTGATTTCCGCGTCCGCGAGTTATCGGATGAAGAAGCACAGTTCTTACGTTCCTCGGTAGCCGGTACCGCGGTGCGCACAACCTACGAATCACTCGAAAAGGCCCAAGCGGTTCTTCTCATAGCTTTTGAGCCAGAAGACGAGTCGCCGATTGTGTTCTTGCGGTTGCGCAAAGCGGCACGCGGTGGGAGCACGAGGGTCTACTCGGTCGGTGCGGCGGTTACGCGCGGATTAAGTAAATTAGCCGGAACTCTAATTCCGGCTAAGCCGGGAGCCGAACCATCGGTGCTAGCAAACCTGCCCGCCAAGGTCCGCGCTGAACTGAGCACACCCGGTGCGGTCATTATGGTTGGTGAGCGCATCGCGGGCATTGAAGGCGGTGCCACCGCGGTACTTGAACTAGCCCGATCCACCGGAGCCTCGATCGCTTGGGTGCCGCGTAGGGCTGGGGAGCGAGGGGCACTGGATGCGGGAGCTCTCGCAGGTTTACTGCCAGGTGGTCGGCCACTGTCAGATGATCAGGCACGTGCTGCAGTTGCCGCGTGCTGGGGAGTGGAGTCCCTGCCGGAAACCACCGGGTTAACCGGGGAGTCCTTATTGCGCGCGGTTACCGGTGGCGGCATCGGCGCGCTAATCACTGGCGGAGTTGAGCTTGCTGATATGCCTGACCAAGTACTTGGCCGGGCTGCTATCGAAGCCGCCGCTTTTGTGGTATCGCTCGAGAACCATCACTCTGCTATTACTGAACTTGCCGACGTGGTTTTCCCGGTTGCGGTAGTAACCGAAAAATCCGGAACCTTCATGAACTGGGAGGGCCGCCCGCGTCCGTTCGCGCAAACTTTCAAAGACGCTCTGGTGATGTCTGATGCGATAGTTCTGGGGATGTTGGCACGTGCCATGAATGTGCCAATAGGCGCCAGCGACGTTGCCGGCATCCGTCAGGAGTTAGGTTCCCTTGGAGCCTGGACAGGTGCGCGGGCTGAAGAACCGAATACCACAGCTGGCCAAGTTGTTGAGGCGGCTTACCTGGTTAGTACCTGGCGGGCGCTAATTGACAACGGAGTTATGCAGGAGGGGGAGCCGTACCTTGCAGCTACGGCGCATGCGGTTGCCGCTACCTGCTCGGCGGTGACCGTAGCTGACCTAGGGGCACCTGAAAATGTCACGGTTACCGGTCCGCTCGGCTCGGTGACTTTGCCGTTGCTGATCGGTGACGTTCTCGATGGTGTCGTGTGTTTGCCCCTGAATTCCCCAGGCTGTGCGCTCTACCTTGATCTCGGTGTGAGAGCTGGCCAGGCCGTGACCATCGGAGGTGCGGTATGACCGGATCGCAATTCGGGGTCTTTGGTATTGATCCTTGGTGGTTGGTGCTGCTAAAGGCGCTCGCAATCTTCGTCATGCTGGTACTGCTGACCTTGTTCACCATCTGGTGGGAGCGGCGAGTGGTTTCGCGCATGCAGAACCGCATCGGACCAAACCGCGTTGGCCCATTTGGCCTACTTCAGTCTTTGATGGACGGTTTCAAACTCGGGTTAAAGGAAGAAATTATTCCAAAGGCGGCCCATCTGGGCGTCTACTGGATTGCCCCCGTGATTTCAGCAACAGCCGCATTCTTAGCATTCGCGGTAATCCCATTTGGCCCAACGGTGTCAATTTTCGGGGTCGAAACACCACTTCAACTTACGGATTTCCCGGTCTCGGTGCTTTATATACTCGCTATTGCCTCCATCGGCATCTACGGGATTGTGCTGGCCGGTTGGTCGTCTGGCTCCACTTACCCGCTCCTTGGTGGATTGCGCTCAAGTGCCCAAATGATTTCCTATGAAATTGCCATGGGAATGTCCTTCGTGGCGGTTTTCTTGTACGCGGGGTCAATGTCAACATCTGAAATCATCACGGCCCAAGAGCCGATTTGGTTTGCGGTGATATTGCTGCCGTCCTTCCTGATTTACGTAACGTCAATGGTTGGCGAGACCAACCGGGCACCGTTTGATCTCCCCGAAGCCGAAGGTGAGTTGGTCGGCGGCTTCCACACCGAGTACTCCTCACTGAAGTTTGCGATGTTCTTCTTGGCCGAGTACATCAACATGGTCACTGTTTCCGCACTTGCAACAACTTTGTTCTTAGGCGGGTGGTTGGCGCCGTGGCCCATTTCGCTTTGGGAGTCGGCCAATACCGGTTGGTGGCCGCTGCTTTGGTGGTTGATCAAAGTGCAGATATTCATTTTCGTGTTCATCTGGCTTCGCGCTACACTCCCGCGCCTTCGCTACGACCAGTTCATGAAATTCGGCTGGAAAGTCTTGATCCCAGCTTCCATTGTTTGGATCATGGTCGTCGCCGCTGCCCGGGTGTTGCGTAATGACATCGAGTTCAGCAATCGCCAATTGCTGATTGGCGGTGCAATCGTAATTGCCGTGCTCTTGGTTGGGTCTTGGTTTGCGCAAGGCGCCCTAGATCGCCGCGAAGCGGCCCGCAAGTTTATTCGCGAGGAAATCGAGAGCCGACCGTTTGAGCCCATGGCTGGTGGCTTCCCAGTCCCGCCGATGCCCTGGCAGCAGGCCGTTCTCACCACGCGTCGATCGAATACCCCAATAGTTCAACAGGAGGCCATCGATGGCTGAACTCCCACAGGTGGTTCGTGGCTTTGGAGTCACGTTTGCCACCATGTTCAAAAAGGTGGTAACCGAGCAGTATCCAGAGCAGGCTGCGAAGTTCCCGCCGAAGCCGCGCTACCACGGCAGGCATCAACTCAACCGCTGGGCTGATGGCTTAGAAAAGTGCATCGGTTGTGAACTATGTGCCTGGGCATGCCCAGCAGATGCGATTTTCGTACAAGGGGCAGATAACCAAGAGGGTGACCGTCACTCCCCAGGGGAGCGCTACGGTCGCGTTTACCAAATTAACTACCTGCGCTGCATTTTTTGCGGGCTTTGCATCGAGGCTTGCCCGACACGTGCGCTTACCATGACCAATGAGTTTGAGTTGGCGGATAACAATCGCGCTGACCTCATTTACGAGAAGCAGGATCTGTTGACGCCACTGCTACCGGGGATGCTCGCACCTCCGCACCCGATGGTTCCTGGCACCACCGACACTGACTACTACGCAAACAGGGTCACCGGTTCGGTGCCAGAGCAAGCGGTGGTTGCGGATGCAGAGCAGGTGTCACCGTGACCGAAGTGAATCTGGGCGAAGAAATTGTCTTTTGGTTCAGCGGCGGGTTAGCGGTGCTGGGGGCGCTTGGGTTGATCCTTTCGCGAAAAGCAGTGCACAGCGCATTGTGGGTGGCACTGACGATGATCAACCTTGCGGTTTTATACGTTGCCAACTCGGCGCCGTTCCTTGGCATGGTGCAGGTGGTTGTGTATACCGGTGCGGTGATGATGCTCTTCCTCTTCGTCTTAATGGTGGTGGGAGTCGATTCGTCCGACTCGCTAATCGAAACCCTAAAGGGTCAGCGCTTGGTTGCCATTGTGCTGGCCGTGGGCCTGGCAATCCTGCTCG
>JBAXHK010000211.1:0-3616 GCA_037138935.1 Actinomycetes bacterium | reverse complement strand
CAACCCCACACACTCAGAAATCCGCCTGGCCTACATTCGCCACGAGGGTCTGCCCCCAGTTCAGTGACTGGTGGATTGGGTTTGCGTTAGGATGCGGTCTGCTATGGTACTCAATTATGCCATGTTCGTATGGCTCTAACCTCGTTTATATCAACACAATAAGGGGAGCACTAGATGGATGACAACGAGCTTCTGGGCGGACCCGTATCCAATCGGCCGCTGAAATTTTGTTGGGTGCTCGATGTATCTGGCTCGATGGCGGGCGAAAAGATCGGGCAACTGAATCACGCAATTCGCGAGGCGCTACCAGCGATGATAGCTGCGGCCAATGAAAACGCGCACGCGCGTGTAGAGGTGCAGGTTCTCACCTTTTCGAATGGTGCAAGGTGGCAAACCCCCACAGCGATACCGCTGGAACAGTTCACTTGGAGCAATATCTCCGAAGGTGGAATAACTGATATGGGTGCCGCTATGGAACTGCTTGCCAAGGCGTTACACGTAGATGCAATGCCCGACCGGTCCCTTCCACCGGTGCTGGTTCTGGTGACAGATGGTCAACCCACAGACAACTTCGACGCTGGTTTAGCGACGTTGATGGCCCAACCATGGGCGACGAAAGCTATCCGACTCGGTATCGCGGTCGGGACAGATGCCGACGAGGAACCGCTACGCAAGTTCGTCGATAACCCTGAGATGGCGATTCTTCACGCCAACAACTCAGAAACCCTGGTTCAGTACATTAAGTGGGCCTCGACTTCAGCCCTCAAGGCGGCGTCTGCTCCTGCCGCAGCCGGTAAATCGTCACTCTCGAATGGGAATGTCGGCCCTATTGGGGCGCCACCTGCCCAGGTCGACACAACAACGGTGTGGTGAGCGACGATGCTGGGCCTTTTATAATGGACTTGCCGGCACCGTGGATTACCTGTGGGGTGTCGCTGATCGGATCCTCACATCTTGGCACAGTCTTACCATGTCAAGACTCGGTAAAGGTAGGGGCTGATGACACAGGTCGGTGGGCTTGGCTGATCGCCGCAGATGGCCACGGCTCAGCTCCCTACTTCCGTAGTGATCGTGGATCACGGATTGCGGTTCAAGTCCTGTACGAGATGTTCGAGAGCATCCGAATACAAGTTGAGCAGGTGGCCCAGCCGCTACTTGAAGTTCCCGAAGGAGCGGAACTGGAGGGCATGGATCAGGCAAGGGTGCGTCGGCTCAGCAACGACTTTGTTCAGAACCTGCTGGTTCGCAAAGTTCTGAGCGGGTGGCGCGAACGTGTAGCAGCCGACCTCGCAGCCGACCCACCAAGAGCGGGCGCTACGGAGGGGCCGCTTGATTTGTTTCTTGAGGGTCTTGATTCGAAGAACCCTGGAAGCAGCGCTGTCCTAAAGTCGCGCCTGCAGGAGTGGAGCGATAATCCCGACACGCTTGAATTGCCTGATTGGGGTCTTCGAGCGTATGGCTCGACCCTTCTAGGGGTTCTCGTCGGACCGGCAGTTCTATATTGGTTCCAACTCGGCGATGGGGCGATGGCTCGGATCGACTCTGGAACGGCGCGCTATCTCGTTTCGCCTCCACCTGAGGCGTTCGGCAATGAGACGCCATCTCTTTGCGGCCCGGACGCGGTCGACCAAGCGCTCGCCGGCGTGTTTGAGTTCGTTGGCCCAATGCTGCCACCTGAGGCCATTGTGATCAGCACAGATGGGATCATCAACTCATATACGGATTCGTCTGGCTTTTTCAGCTTCGCAGAAGCGGTAGCTCAACGATCAGCATCTGATCTGGCAGTTGGCGAAAAGCTCGAACTCTGGCTCAATCAAATATCGGCTGGAGGAAGTGGTGACGACGTAACGTTGGCGCTGGCATTTCACTCATCTCCATCAGTGTCATACGACAATACACACGCGATCGCCGACAATGAAGGAGCTGAGTGATGCTCGCTAATGGAACAACAATAAAAGGTACGGCCGGCGGGGTCTTCACGATAATCAGTGAACTCGGTGCGGGCGGCCAAGGCGCGGTGTATAAGGCACGAGACGCAGCGGGTCGCGACGTAGCGGTAAAATGGTACTTTAACTTGCCGAACCGACCGGATCGACGACACATTGAGGACTTGGCTCGCCGTGGCGCTCCGTCCAAACAATTTCTTTGGCCTCAAGAAGTCGTTCAAAGTGGAGCAGATTTTGGTTACGTGATGGGTTTACGCCCGCAAGGTTTCGCCGACGTACCGTCGCTGTTGAAGCGCAAAGTAAAGCCCAAACTAAGCACTCTTGCGCGCGCAGCGATCGAGATCGCATCCGCTTTCCGAAAACTTCAAGAGAAAGGGCTCTTTTACTGCGATATCTCTGAAGGGAACTTGTTCTTCAGCGTAGAAACCGGCGAAGTTCTCATCTGTGACAACGACAACGTGAGCTCAAGCGGTCAACTACCTGGCGTTCTCGGCACAGCTCGTTACATGGCGCCTGAGATCGTTCGAGGTGAAGCCAACCCTTCGGCAAATACAGACATCCACGCCATGGCGGTTCTGCTATTTCTACTGCTGTTTAACGACCACCCGCTCCAAGGGGCCAATGAGGCCAAAATAAGGGCGTTCGACGCGGCGGCTATGGATTACCTCTATGGCAAAAACCCTGTTTTTATATTCGATCCAAATGACACACAGAACCGACCTGTTCCAGGGGTAGGCGATAACGCCGTCGCATACTGGGACTTGTATCCACACGCCGCTCGCCCGATGTTTATCAAGACGTTTACCGATGGCATCAAGGATCCAGCGCGCAGGCCGGCATTTCAGGAATGGATGAGAGGGCTGACGTCAATTGAAGACGGGGTTCTGGAATGCAGTTGCGGAAAGCAGAACTTCTTTGAGCCCTCCGAGCCCGACCGGCGTTGCTGGGGGCCATCATGCAAACGACCGCTCGGCTCACCCATGAGAATTCTCATCGGGAAAAATCGCACTGTTGTGCTCAACACGGACACGAAGATCTTCCCGCATCACCTGAACCCGTTACTTGACGCAGGAGTACGCGGTGCTCACATCGCAGAGATCACTCCCCACCCGACCAATGGCACGTTTGGGTTGCGCAACACATCGACCCAGCACTGGTACGTCACGGATTACCCAGCCAACGGTTCAGATCCCACGGTTCATACCGTCGAAACCGGTCGCGCGATTGGGCTCAGAGATAGGCTTGAGATTGACTTCGGGGGCACCCGCGGTGTCGTTTCGTGCTGAAATGAGAACGGAGAGGTTCACAGCCCCTCAAACCGGATCTCGCCGCGGTGGAGAACCCTACCTGGCAGGATTGCCAAGACTCATGAGTAGATGCCTTTCGAGAAGGGGCTCAGAGGTTTCTCGGGCACAACTGGATTACTCTGAGATTAGTTGAGGCTTCTAACAAGGAGAACGAGTGTCACTGCGCCTATCGTTTGCTAAATGAGTGATGCCACGCGTTCCGGTGACGATGGCGTGCTGGCCGAGGTTCTTAATTGTCGGTGCACCCACGACAGCTCAAATTTTGGCATAACGATTCGCCAATTCACCCCATCGGGTTGGACTGCCACTTGGGCCTTTCGATCAAATGCGAGTCAGGCCATTAGGTCTGGCAGCCAGGAGGTC
>JBAXHK010000210.1:0-3623 GCA_037138935.1 Actinomycetes bacterium | reverse complement strand
CTTCCGCTGCGTAGTTTGGTTATGAGTGGTCATGAGTGGGTATGACCTAATCCCCATGACAGCAGGTAGAAAAAAGCTTTATTTTGCAAGTGATATCGGGATTTCAACGGGGGATCATTATGGGAAAGTTGGACGGCAATGTAGCCATCGTCACCGGTGGCCCACCTGGCCATGGCGCGGCCGACAGCTTTAGCTTGGCAGGTGAAGGTACGAAGGTTGTGGCTTGTGATGTGCTTGGTGAAGAAGGTGCTGCTGTTGCGACACAGATTGGTGACGCGCTTCGGCAGTGAGATGTTGGTGATGAAACTTAGACCGAGGAGTTAGCCCGGTGCACCTTGCACTTACGGCCCTTTGGGGATATAGTTGAAAACTCAACTACTAAAGGGAGTCATCCGTGCCCGCTGTCACTGTCGCTGATGTTTTGGTGCTTGCGCGCATTGGCGCACCCGATGCCACCGCGGTGCTGCGTCCGGTGAATCGGATAGTGACCGCACTTGCGACCTTTGAGGGTGAAGGATTTCCGGTACGCCGGCCCTTCCCGGGTCGAATGTCACTTCGCGATTCAGACCCGTTCTTGCTCCTTGACCAAATGGGAGCGGTCGAGTGGGGCGCTGGTGAGCCCAAAGGCACTCCTTGGCACCCCCACCGCGGTTTTGAGACCGTCACCTACATAGTTGATGGCGCCTTCGAACATCAAGACACCGCCGGTGGAGGTGGCCTCATCTCTGACGGTTCTACCCAGTGGATGACGGCGGGGTCGGGCCTGCTTCATATTGAGACCCCACCGGAAGCTCTGGTTAACTCCGGCGGACTTTTTCACGGTGTGCAGTTATGGGTGAACTTACCTGCTGAACTGAAGATGACAGCACCTAGATATCAAGATATTTCAGCGTCTTCGGTGGCATTGGCGGCAAGTCATGACGGCGGCGCGTTGGTGCGCATCATTGCTGGTGAGCTCGGCGGGATTTCTGGGCCGGGCATCACCTGGACGCCGATAACTTATGCGCATGCAACTGTGCAGCCAGGGGCCAAGGTTTCGCTCCCTTGGAACCGAAGCTTTAATGCAATGGTCTACGCACTCTCAGGCCGAGGATCTGCCGGCGTCGAAAACGTGGCTTTTGCTGAAGGCCAATTAGTTGACTTCGGTGCAGGCGATGCGATCACTTTCGCAGCCGATGCCAAACAGGATTCAAAATCCCCGACCCTTGAGGTGCTAATACTCGGCGGCAAGCCCATTGGTGAGCCGATCGCGCACCACGGCCCATTTGTAATGAACACCAAAGACGAGATCACTACCGCTATCGAAGATTTCCAGGCAGGTAGGATGGGGCAGATCCCGGCGACCGCGCGTCGCTAGGTAAATCCAAGCTTCATTCAGGGGGCGCCATGACCACCCGCCGGTTGCCTAGGTGGCATGAGGTCAAGCCCCTGCTTGGTACCGAAAACCCATTCACGAATCGACGGTCTCACGCTCTGGCGCGCGCGGCGAATATTTGGGATCTACGTTCACTAGCTAAGCGCCATACGCCCGCGGCGGTATTTGACTATACCGATGGGGCCGCCGGTGACGAGTTAGCGCTTACGCGGGCCCGTGAGGTGTTTGGCCGCCTGGAGTTCGAACCACGAGTGCTGCGCGATGTGTCGAACCTCGACACCAGCACTGAAATTCTTGGAGCCGTAAGCGCTTTACCTATAGTGCTGGCCCCCACGGGATTCACTCGAATGATGCATTACGAAGGTGAGCCGGCGGTGGCGGCGGTGGCCGCCAGTTCTGGTATTCCGTATTCGCTATCAACTCTTGGTACGACTTCAATTGAGGATTTGGCGCGCGCGGTGCCAACTGCACGGCGATGGTTTCAACTCTACTTAATGCGCGACCGTAGCCCAAGCATGGAGTTACTGGAGCGCGCAGCGGCCGGTGGCTACGACACTTTAATTCTCACTGTCGATGCCCCGGTTGCGGGTCTACGGCATCGCGATGTACGAAATGGCCTGACTATCCCACCTAAACTTTCTATTTCGACGCTGGCGAACATGTCGCGGTACCCAGCTTGGTGGTTTAACGTTTTAACGACCGAGCCACTGGAGTTTGCGACATTTAGGAACACCGAGGGTACGGTTGCCGATCTAATGAATCGTGTTTTCGATCCGTCATTGACCCCGGCTGATGTGAAGTGGGCGCGTGAGGTTTGGGCCGGCAAGATTGTGGTGAAAGGCGTGCAGTCGGTGCAGGATGCGCAAATCCTTGCCGATTTAGGTGTTGATGCGATTGTGCTTTCGAATCATGGCGGCAGGCAATTGGATAAAGCGCCGGTGCCTTTAGAGCAACTACCGCTGGTCAAAGCCGCCGTCGGAGGGAGCATGTCGGTATTTATCGACGGCGGAGTGATGTCGGGATCTGACGTTGTTGCCTCCGTCGCATTAGGTGCAGATGCGGTACTTATTGGCCGTGCCTATCTTTATGGATTGATGGCTGGAGGGCAGGCTGGCGTACAGCGTGCCGTTGACATCCTGCAACAAGAGATTCGTACAACGATGGCGCTGTTAGGCGCGCGCAGTATCAGTGAATTAGATCCCGCGAGCGTCAGGATACGAAGCTCAAATTAGGGTGCTGATTTAACTTGACCCGCTCTTGCGCCGGTGCTCGCGCTTACCGCCGGCTTTACTTGATTCGTCCTTGACCCCGCCAGTGTCGGCATCGCGGTCGGCGCCCGAGTGCCCACCCTTCTTGTTCTTGGCCTCAAGTGCCAAACGGAAGCGCTCCTTTGGGTCATTTGGGTCGGGAGTCTGGGGGGTCTTGGGTGTCTTCGCGGTTGCCATGGCAGCAGTCTTGCACCTCCAATGGCACCTGTTGACATGGGTGGCCGTGATTGAATGGGGTGGTGGTGCAGGTATTGAATCGGGTTATGGTGGCCTTAACCGGGTTGCTTCTATTGTCAACCGTGTCCGGGTGCGATTCGTCCTCTGGAACGATGGTCTCGGGGCTACCTGACGACGCGATAGTTGTTTATCGCTTCAATGACTCCTCGGTACCGCCGCAGTACCACCGAAGCTTCGAATTGACGGTGACTTCCAAAGAGGCCCGGCTTGTCGTCGATAGCTATGGAGAGATTCTTGCCGATGCGAAAACCGGAGAAGTCGAGCAGGCTTGGCAGGTTATGTCCCAGACATACCCGTCGCTAGACGCGTTACCGGTGGTGAAATCCGAACTAGGTTGTGTTGGAGGCACAAGCCGCTGGCTCAAGATCACCCAGGGCGAGACAGTTTTGAAGGATATTGCCCTAGATGAATGTGGTGGGGTTAACGATGCTGCGGTATCGACCATGGCTGGTTGGGTCGATCCGATATTGAAGCTTTTTCCTGCCATAGCGGTATTAGCGCCGAGTTGACCGGTAGTTTGCAATCATGAACACGGGTGGTCTGGTTGGATGGCGTGGTGCCCAGAGAGATGAATTTCGAAATCGTCAATCGATTGGCACCAGAGTCGGGAGCGGCTGAGCCCCTTGGCAGGGTCGGGGTAATAACTACCCCTCACGGACAAATTCACACTCCGGCGTTCATTCCGGTGGGGACAAAGGCCACGGTTAAGGCCGTTTTACCGGAGTCGATGCGCGACTTGGGCG
>JBAXHK010000209.1:0-3627 GCA_037138935.1 Actinomycetes bacterium | reverse complement strand
CGTAGCCGGCCAGTGATTCATCCACCGAGTTATCGACGACCTCATAGACCAGGTGATGGAGGCCGCGCTCACCGGTGGAGCCGATGTACATGCCTGGCCGTTTACGGACGGCGTCAAGGCCCTCCAAGACGGTGATGGCGCTGGCGTCATAGGACACGGCGGTCGAGCCTCCTTATTACAGGTAAACACTGGTTTTGCCGACGAAATTGCTGGATTGTGCTCAGGAAATTTGGGCGCGGCAACTACTCAAGAGTCTAGTGGATGATTCTGACAGTCACGTGCTCGGCACGGCCCGTGAAGGGCGTTTAACCGCATTCAACCCCCTATTGCCAAGGTGGTATCCGGATTAACTGGGTTTTTCCCTTGACATAGTGCTCTGGTGGCATTTAGCCGTATGTGTCACGGGGGCCTCGACCCTTCACTCTGCGTGGGCCGGCCACCCAGCTCGGGGCACTTGGACCCACGACGGTGATGTTCTTAACCACACCTTTGCCAACCGCCTCATCGATGACCGTCCGAAGGTGAGGCAGTAGGAGCCGGACTTGGGTGGCCCAGGAGGTCGATTCGGCGCGCAGGGCCAGTTCACCGTCAATAAATGACTCTGGGGCTACATGGTCTGCTAGGTCGGCCCCGGCAATATCAGCCCAGTTCGCGATAAGGGCCGCGGCGGTACTTGAGTGCTCCCAGCCTTTTTCGACAAGGAAGTCATCCACTGCTGCCCCAAGAAGCTGTGGATCGCGCCCTTGATAGTTGGTTGACTTCTTTCGTGAGGCTGACTTTTTCGCCTTGTGTTGACCCCCCGCTGTGGCCCGACGTAGTGCCGCTGCTGCAGCATCGGTTGGTTGGCTCTGTTGGCTTTGTTGACTCTGGTCCTCACTCATATTGCTTCCTGCAAGGTAACCGTGCCGGAGTCAACTGAAAATTTAACCCCGTGAAGGGAATCTGGGATATCCATGTCAACCGCGGCGGTGATGAGCACTTGGGTAGCTGTCGACACCTGCTCCGCCAGGCGCTGCCTGCGAGAGACGTCGAGTTCAGCGAAAACGTCATCAAGTATTAATACGGGATCAACGCCATCGGCCCGTAATAGGTCGTAGGAGGCAAGGCGAAGGGCTAGGGCAATAGACCAAGACTCACCGTGTGATGCATAGCCCTTTGCTGGCATTTGCCCGAGAGTTAGCAAGATGTCATCGCGGTGTGGGCCAATCAATGTGAGGCCACGATCGAGCTCCTCTTTGCGTTTGTTGTGTATCGCCTCAAGAATTGCCAGCCGCCAACTCTCACGGTCGGTTAATAGCGGGGTGTCAACACCCAGTGCTGAAACGTATTTCATCCCAAACAAGGTTTCATCATCACCTGAGATGAAGGTGTATTTCTCGCGCCCTAAATTTATTAGGTCATCAAGTAGTGAGATTCGAGCCGCAACTAACTCGGACCCGACAGCGGCCAGTTGCTCATCCCACACTTCTAAAGTCCGCAGCATCTCAGTGCTCGCACTTCGCCTTGCGATACTTGATGACTTTAGTAGGGCGTTGCGTTGTTTAAGGGTTCGCTCGTAGTCACTGCGTGTACCTGCAAGTCGGGGTGTGCGTTGGACTAAGAGGTCGTCGAGAAACCTACGACGTTCACTCGGGTCACCTTTAACAAGGGCTAAATCCTCCGGAGCAAAAAGCACGGTTCTTAGTAAGCCGAGCACGTCACGCACTTTAGGTATCGGGGATCGATTTATTCGTGCCTTATTAGCGGCCCCCGGATTAATGGCGAGTTCAATCATGATGACCCGCTCATCGTTGACAACCTCGCAGCGGATTATTCCTTGGTTCGCACCGGTGCGAACCAAAGGGGCATCGGTTGCCACGCGGTGGCTGCCGAGGGTGGCTAGATAGCCAATCGCTTCGACCAGGTTTGTTTTACCTTGGCCATTACTCCCAACAAAAGTTGTCACCCCGCGCTGCAGAGTGCAATCGACCTGCTTGTATGACCGCAGGTCTGTCAGGCTCAGCGACTGAACCCACACGATCAGCCAGTCAGACGTACCGGCATAAGAAGATAGCGGTACTCATCACTTGGTTTGTCACCCACATTAGCCAATCCAGATAACACTGCTGGTCTGGTGGCCTGGGTAAATGAGAAACGAGTTATTGCCCTATCAACGGAAGTTAATCCATCGAGTAGGTAGGTGGGGTTGAAGGCGATTTCTAACCCATCACCATCGATGTTGCAAGCTACGGCTTCACTGGCTTGTGCGTCATCTCCGGCACCTGCCCGAAGCACGACTTCTGAGCCCTCAAAAGCTAATCGGACGGGAGTGTTTCTCTCCGCTACCAAAGCCACCCGCTTGACAGCATCAGCCAACTCAGAGGTGTCGACGGTGGCTACCGTTGCGGCTTCACTTGGGAGCAAGGTGCGGTACTTCGGGAACTCGCCGTCTAAAAGACGCGTGGTAGTGCGCCGGCCATTACCTTCAAAACCAATTAATCCTTCACCTGTGCCCTGTGCACCCAACGCGATGAATACTTGATCTACGGAGGCGAGAGCTTTAGCGGTGTCGGCCAAGGTGCGCGCTGGGATAAGTGCGTTGGTGGAGATTTTAGGTGAATCTGGCTGCCAGTTAAATTCACGCACTGCAAGTCGGTACCTGTCGGTCGCGGCTAAAACAATGTTGCCGCCTTCAATTTCAACACGAATACCGGTCAGTGTTGGCAGGGTGTCATCGCGGCCAGCAGCTATTGCCACTTGTGCCACCGCGGCAGCAAATAGGGAGCCCTCGACTGTTCCAGATGTTGCTGGCATTGCTGGTAACTGCGGGTAATCCTCGACGGGTAAAGTTGGCAGGGTAAAAGATGATCTCCCGCAGGTAATAACAATGCGGGTGCCTTCACTCTCAATGACAACGGGCTGCGCTGGCAGTGACCGCGCAATATCGGCAAGGAGGCGCCCCGACACCAAGGTGGTGCCTGGTTCGGTAACACTGACCGGCAGTTCAACTCGCGCTGAGACCTCGTAGTCAAAACTACTAAGTGTTAAAACATCACCCTCGGCGGTTAGGACCAACCCGGCTAACACCGGTAGCGCGGGGCGGGTCGGCAGGGTGCGGGCAGCCCAAGCGACTGCGTCAGCGAGGACATCACGCTCGACACGAAACTTCACGATCGCCTCCTGTTGAGAAACCGGTGCTTTCGGCACCGGAATCGAGTAACCCGTGGGTACGGGGGCCCAGTGTGTCAGGCGAGCGTAGAGATCTCTAGCGGAAGGTCCAGACCTGTGCGGATAAGTGTCCGTGAGGTTAATCCCCAGGTCAACCACCAATGATGGTTTGTAACTTCAATTAAAGGTAGAGGTAATAGTCGTAGTAGGTGCTGTGGAAACTGGGGATAAGGGCAAATTTACCAGTGGCCCAGAGGTTTTTAGGTGGGGATTAGCTGGGGGCGCCGGCCAAGGGTCTTGTGGACGAAGGTGGAAAAGATTGGCGCCGTGCACCAGAGGCAGGGTGTTAGCCCAAGGTTATCCCCAAAAAAGAAGGAATTCGTCCCCACGAAGCATATTTATCCACAAGTTACCCACCAATGGGGATGGGAAGAGAAAATGGTAATTTTTATCGATTTATCCACAATATTATCCACAACC